>UQOT01000005.1 GCA_900542675.1 uncultured Eubacteriales bacterium
CGCCTACAAGGTTTTCTATTGTCGTATTCAGCGGATCTGTCGCCATAATTGTCTTTGCAAGCTTTCCGTCTACGTATACATTATACTTTATCGGCTCGTAGCCCGCCTCCATTGTTACGGTTGACCACTCAACGTATACCGAGTTCTCTTTCGGGCTTGCATTCACTGTCTCTACCTGATCAGGCGCTCCTACCATTACCGATACCGGAACCGATTTATTTCCCTCCTGTGCCAAAGTGTTCACCGCTGCTACTTCTATTGTTGCTATACCCGGCTCTACTAAGTTCAGCTCTGTCGGTAAAGTTTCGTTCTGCGGGCGGAATACTGTCTCCTGTACTCCGTTTCTGTAGATCACAAAATTGCTTATATAGCTCTCCATCCCCGCATACTGTTCCATTGACCAGTCTATTGTTACCGTTCCGTACACATCCGCCGTTATCTTCACGTCCTTCGGCGGCGGCAATGTTCCCAGCATTATTGACTTTCCGTCTGACGATACTCCGTTTGCCTTTACTGTTCCCGTTACCTCGTTGTACGCTATTACCGTTATGGTGTATCTCTTGCCGTTCTTAATTCGGTTATCGTTGATTGTATATGTCGTCGTATCCGCAGACAGCATTCCTGTCAGGTTCATCTTATATGTATTATTTATATATACGTCATAACCCGTTATCGGACTTCCTCCGTCATCCTTCGGCGCTGTCCAGCTTACTGTCAGCGGAACTGTTTCGCTGCTTCCTACTCCCGATACAAGCTCCGTAATTACCGGCTTACTCGGCTTTGAATAGGTCGTAAACTCTGCCGTTCCCACTGCTCCTGCTCCTGCCGCAGTGTTCGCGCTTATTTCCACGATGTACTTGCTTCCCGCTTCTAAGCCATCAGCTTGTGCTGCCGTTCCGCTTACTACCGGGTCTACTACCGCGCTCCATACAGCTTCTCCCTTTTCGACTTCTGTATACTCGCCCGTTTCGGTATTCTTTGTTCCTATCTTGTATGCCGAGATGTTATAGCTTTCTATCTGCGTTCCGCCATCACGAATCGGTCTCGACCACGTTATTTTCGCTGTCGCGGCTCCCGTTCCTGCCGCCGTTATATTTCTCGGCTCTGATGCTGTCGTTGCAGGCGTTACCGGCTTTTCTTCTTCATTTGACGGTCCTTCGCCGTTTGTATTTACTGCTGTTACTTTGACACTGTACTCCGAGCCATTCGCAAGCTCGCCTATTACTACCTCAAAATTATCAAGGTTATCCTGCGTCTTGTACTCCAATCTTTCCGCGCTTGTTCTGTAATCGGTTGTATATATCTTGTATGTCGGGCTTCCGCCTTCTTCCTCCGGCTCAACCTCATCCCAATCTACATACATCATCGGCTCTTTCGCGTTGTTTAAGTAGATATTATATCCGATTATCGCTTTTCCGCCGTCGCTCGTCGGCTTACTCCACTTTACCGTTATCTCCTCGTCCCCCATTACCGGCTCTTCTACCTTCGGTACTTCCGGCGCTCCGAACATAAATGTCTTTGCCTTCGACGGCGAGCCCTCTCCCGCGCTGTTTGAGCACGTTACTTTTACCGTATACTTTACTCCCTCTTTGAACTCATACTGTGTATTTGTTATTGTCATTGAGGTTGACGCCGCGTCTGATGTGTCATACTTTGTCGTATTTCCCGTATCGTCAGATAAGTATACCGTATAGTGGTTAAGCTTGTTTCCGTTCGGATTTGACGCTGTCCACGTCAGGCTTATCTCGTCCTTGTCCGTTACAAGCTCCGTTATCTCCGGCACGCTCGGCGCTCCTACATACGTCTTTACTACGTCGCTGTCCTCGCTCTTGCCATAACGGTTATTCGCTACTACATACACGCTTATCGAGTCGCCGTTTAAGCAATTCGTTGCGCTATATGTCATTTCTGTCTGTCCCGGCAGCAGTAAGTATTCCTCATACTCTCTGCCTTCTACGCTTATGTATACGTTATACTCCGTTATTGGGTTTCCGTTTCCGTTCGATTCGTCAAAGCTTATCTTTACCAGCTGGCCCGACTGTGACTCTGCCATTACATTTTCAGGCTTGCTCGGAAGTCCTGCCATCATTACCGATGATGCTGACTTTTCGCTCTCGCCGTACGCGTTCACCGCAGATACCGCTATCTCATACAGCTTTCCGTTGGTCAGTCCGCGCAGGAATGTCGCCTTTAAATTCTCGTCATCGCCCGCGTTGTAGCTTACAGGGCCCGAATATTCAGCCGCGCCTATCTCGCGGTAGTAGACGTTATATGACGTTACTTTGTCACCGCAGTTATCTGTATTTTCTGCACTCTCGATTGTCACTCCCGAGTTGCCTGTTGTCAGCTTGCCAAGCGTCGGTACTCCCGGTCTTTCTGCCGGTATCTGTATTACCGCTTCGCAGTACTCGCCTCCGTCCGCGCTTACTGCGTTTATTGCGCAGACCTTAAACTCGTACTCTATTCCCTGCGTCAAGCCGTCTATTATTGTCGTCTTTTCCGTTATGTCTCTCTTATACTGCCACTCGTTTGAGCCGTCCTCTGTCTTTTCTCTGTACGCAGCTATATATCCCGTAATCGGTGTTCCGCCTGTAAATTCCGGGTCAACCCACTTGAGACTTACCGAGTTCTTGCTCTCAGCTTTGGTTTCTACATTCGTCGGCGCATCCGGATTTGTCCACGTCTGCGCGTCTGTCTTTGCCGATACCGTTCCACCCGCGCTGTTTATCGGCTGAACCGTGAAGTAGTAGTGCGTGTTCGGGTTCAAATCCGATATCATCGTTCCGTATATGTGCTCGGAATCTGCCAAATCCTCTGCCGTTACTGTTATTGTTACATCTTCTTTAACGGAATTTGTGCAGTCTTTATCGTCAAACGTCTTTACTATGTAATTCTTTATCGTATCTCCGCCGTCGTTCTCGGGCGCTTTCCACGTCAGACCTATCGACATATCCGCGTTAACCTCTGCAGAAAAATCCCTCGGCGCTCCCGGCTCTCTATACGGTCTCGCTGTCGCTGAATTTGACGCCGTACTCGTGCCGCCGTTCTTGTTCGACGCGTAAATTACATACTCATACGTTGTTCCGTTTACCGCCGTTGTATCTACGTACTTGTTTGTCGGCGTCGTCGCCTTTTTAAGCGTTGCTATTGTGGTATACGAATCCTCGTCTTCTGCCTTTCGTGCGATTGTATACTCCTCTATCGGCTCTCCTCCCGTATTCGCCGGATCCGTCCACGTCAGCGTTACCTTGCTGTCCTCTCCGTCCTTTGCACTCAGCTTCGGCGCATCAGGCGGCACTGCATTTACTATAACGTGTACGTAACTTGGCAGTTCGGATGCATTGTATTTGTCTGTACCTGCGGACTTGGCATATATGTATGTATCGCCCACACCTTTTATCGTTACCTGTCCGCTGCTGTCTACCGTTACAACGTTTTCATCCTCCGATATATATGTAAGTTTTCCATCGGAATTTGTACTAATACCTGTCTCAAACGCCGCATCGCTATACTTTTTCGTGATTTCGTTTCTCTTTACTGTCCACTCAGGCGTTCCTTTACCGACTGTTACGTTTATCGTCATTGTCGGTCTGCCTGCATATCCGCTCGGCGGTGCAGGCGCTGTAACTGTTATCGTTGCAGTTCCGGCTTTTAACACGCTGAAGGTTCCATTTGAATTTGACAACTTCACTACTGATTCATCGCTGCTTGCATATGTCAGCTGCGAACCGCTGTAACCCGAATTGGTGTGCGCATCAAGTGTGAATGTTAATCCGTCTTTATATGTTAAGTTGTATTCCTCCGTGCCTGATAATCGTTGTTGAGGCAATAACGCACCGCGCGGCGCCGTATTCTCCGCCTGTGTTGGATCATACACAAAATCACTATGCCAGTTTGGAACATTAAATTCTGATAATGATATCGTTTTAATCTCGCCAGTCAGAGAGAATGAAGTGTTTGACGCTCGCCAATAATTTGCAGTACTATCATCAGTTACGTAAAAATTATTGGCAGTAACTGCTAGCCAAGCCACATCAATAATCCTTGTGCTATTTACTGCTGAAGCAGTGATCACAACATTGTTAGTCGTCAAGCTGCCATTATACCCCTGTCCTGCAATAATACCAAAATATCTCCAGTCACTTGATTTTGCTTTCAACTCTCCGTTAATAACAGCATTTTCTAATTTATTGTTTTCGCCGTGTAGTAAGCCTACAAACAAACCATTATATGTCGATGAAACACTACCTTCCACTTTTCCTTCAATATATAAATCATGTGCAAAAATATCATAAACATCACCTCCTAAAATACCTACTGAAGCCCAAGCACTAATTCCGCTGTTTGTCACATAAGCATTCAATATGCGAAGATTACAGATTTCTGCCCCTTGAATACGAGCAAATAAAGCCCTATTCGGACCTTCATTGCAATACAAGTTACTAATCGAATGACCATCGCCGTCAAATACACCTTGAAAAAAGTAAGTTTGCGGTGCCACCCAAGGATTTGATTCACCACCCATGTCTATGTCAGTGTTTAATCTAAAGTGCATTCCAGAAGTTGAGGCACCGGTTTCAATATATGCCTTAAGATTATTCATATCATTTCTTGAAGAAATTATATAGGGACTTGCGCTTGTTCCTTCACCATATAGATCAGGCGCCGCATAAACATTTGTGCCCATAAATTCAGGCAACACAAAGAGTGACATTACAAGAGTAAATGCCACCAACAAACACGTTATCCTGCAAAACGAAGGGCGTTTAGTTAAAACACCCCCCCCGTTTACGAATTTTCGTTCATAACGGGTGTTTTTTCTAATTCTAAGCATCATAAAAATTCCCCCTTCTTAGAAATAGACCGTATTAAATTGTTATGATATGATATTCACGACCAAACGTAAATCCGTGAACATCCGCCAAATTATCATAGCAGTATTATAAACCCCTCCCGCCAAAAAGTCAATAGAATTTTCACAGTTTACTTAAGAAATGTTACAAATTTGTTACAAACTGACAAACTTTAAATTTCGAGTTTGTATAACATTTCATAGCATATTAATATTTTTGGTAATAAAAAACGTACAAAACGTTCTTTCAGACTGTCGATAAAGATATATTTTAAAGAAAAACACTGATAATCCTAAAGACTATCAGTGTTCGCCTATAAAGTCACTGGTGACCCATCGGGGAGTCGAACCCCGGACACCTTGATTAAAAGTCAAGTGCTCTGCCAACTGAGCTAATGGGTCATTTGGCTGCTATTTTAAAATTTTGGCTGGGCCGGCAGGATTCGAACCTACGAATGCAGCAGTCAAAGTGCTGTGTCTTACCGCTTGACGACGGCCCATTATCCTGACGCAGTTTGTTATAGTATAAATGGGGTGGGTAAAGGGAATTGAACCCTTGGCCTCCAGAGCCACAATCTGGCGCTCTAGCCAACTGAGCTATACCCACCAAATAAAAAAATGGCGCGCCTGAAGGGACTTGAACCCCTGGCCCACTGCTTAGAAGGCAGTTGCTCTATCCAGCTGAGCTACAGGCGCATAAATTATTATAACCGCCGCTCAGACGGCGGTTATAATTTGGAGCGGGTGATGGGAATCGAACCCACGCAATCAGCTTGGAAGGCTGAGATTCTACCATTGAACTACACCCGCAGATTTGCGACTTATATATTATATCAACTCTACCTGTTTTTGTCAAGGATTTTTTTAAAAAAACTATTATATTTTTTATTTATATTATAAATTTAAAATAAAATATGTACAAAATAATCTGCTTAATACGAAAAACACTTTTCATAAATATATTATTAGTAATAATTTAGTGTATATTAAAACCGAAACACCATCTCTAATTTAAGATGGTGTTTTGGTTTTAATTAACATATATAGCTTCCTGCACAAAGATCTTTAAGCATTTCAACAGACCATAAGGAGTTCGGGAAAATTTTCAAATCACCGTATTGCAGAGATAGTATCATTTGAGGTTCGCCCTCTGTGCGTTCAAGCGAGTTGTCATAGACATAGCACTCATCACATATGTTTAACAACTTGGGAAACAGTCTCATAGCGCGGCGATAGCGACTAACCACTTTATCAACCGGCACACTGTGACCTCCGTTTTGCACACGTGACAAAACTCGAGAAATATTAATTTGGGCGTCTTTAGTCAGTACGTATATACAGACCACTGTATAACCTAAATTTTTAGCTCTCTCCATAAGATTAATATTGCGGGTTGTAGAGAGTACAGTTTCAAACGTAAAGTTTTTATGTTCTGAGAGCAATTTTTCGCGGGTTGCTTCAGCGATTTTTGCAGCTTCAAGCGAATCACACTGACATTCTTTCTGTATCTCATCGGCATTAACATAATCGCCTATAACAGGATAGCAAGAGGTTATTGTGCTTTTACCTGAGCCGTTTGGTCCGGCGAATACCAACAGAATTGAGGGGGGCATAATAAATCATTCCTTTCTTACAACGGTAACTAATTCATTTGTATGCGGATTAACATAACTAAACTTTTTCGGCAGTCCGTCATTATCCGGGTCTAAAATAGCATTTTTTACGGCTTGATTCAACTCGTTAACATCTATAATTGTTGTTTTCTGTTTGGGCACGTTTACATCAAATGGAAATCCATTGTTAGCAACAAAACGTTTTATAAATACATTTATAGCAGTACTTAATGGAATCCCTATTTCATTGGCTATTCTTTCTGCTTTCTGTTTTGTTTCATCTTCAATTCTGGTTGAAATTGTTGCCATAAATTCTCCTCCTAAGATATGCTCTGTAAGCCATCCCTCCCTCTCGAGCATATATTTGATAACTTCTGACTATATTATATATCATTTGTATGCATTTGTCAACAATAAAATGCACATTAAATACAATTTATATAATATGTATTACAATATCGCGATTTGTTTATAAAAAAGCTTTTATAAATGACGAATTGCCAAGCTTTGCAGGTATTATGTTAATTAGGTAATATTATTTTAGTGTTATTTTGATCATATAAAAGGCTTTGTATACTGAATTAAATGACTTTTGCAAAAAAGGCGAACGGGCGGATGGTATCCGCCCCTACGGTGTGGGGGGCGTGTGGGACAAGGAAAATATTATGGCAATTATGCAAAGGGGCACGTGTGTTGGGAACGACGACCGTGGCCGGACACGCCCGTAGGGGCGCCTTTTTGCGGCAATTCTTAATGCAAGATATAAAAAATCCCCCGACCAAAATGGTCGGAGGATTTTTAATTTAAGAAGAGTTTTCTTAAATATTATATCACCTTTGTTGCTTCTGTTGTCTTATAATCAATTCCCATGCATGAGCTGGTTCCGGAGCCGTTACTATATACATAGTATACATGACCTTCCTTCAGAGCACATGTCCAATCATTAATAACATTCGCATCGGTCGAAACAAACTTGGTAGACGTTCCGTCTGTTATGTCATAGAACTGTGCATCCTTGTTCGCTGCAAGGAAGTTATGGATTGTAAAGTCACAAGCCGTTTTTACATCGACAATGAAACCAGTACCTCCCTTTACTTCGCCGGTGTTTTCTGTAATGTATGTATTCCAAGCCGTAAGCGCTGCTTCAGCTGTCGGAGTAGTATTTTTAAGTGTCGCAAAAGCATTATTTACTGCGTTAGAAGAAGTCCTGAACTGCACTCTGTAAGGATAATTTGTCTTATCGCCAACTGTATTCGCTGCAGTCTTCTGCTCAACCATATTGTAGACAACTATATCTGCATTGTCGATGAGCTTCTGCCCTGCTGTCAAGGTTGTATCTGTAGCAGGCATCAAATACGAACCGGAACCGCTCTTATATACAGCTGCTGTTGCAGCGGAAGTTGCATCGCCCTGATAGCTTGTAGAGTCACTTTTAGCAGATGCTTTCACTGTTATTGTCTTACCATTTTCATTGTCTGTAAGAACATACGTCTTAGATGTAGCGCCGCTAATTTCTACGTTATCAGCGTACCACTGATAATCAACTTCGCTCGCTGCGTCAGAAGGAACAACTGTTGCTGTAAGTGTCTCACCTACTGCGGCTGCTCCTGAAATTGTTACTGCTGTAATATCTGTCCTACCTTCTGCGGTTGTTATTGTAACGGTATAATCATCCTTGTCGTCATCTTCAGCAACAACGAGCTCATAGGTTATACCGTCTTCCTTAACAGCAGCACCTTCAACGTTTGTAATCTTGTAGCCCGGTGCATTCTGAATTGTGAATGTATAGGTTCCGGCTTTAAGACCTGTAATTGAAGCTGTATTCGATGCAAAATTCGTAGCATCCGATGCTCCGTTCCAAGTAATGCTTGTAATGTTTGCGCCATTGAATGTTACATCATATGTCGGAATAACTTCAAAATTAGCGACAACAGCCTCGGGACTCTCAGACATCACGAAGAAGTACGAATCTGTGGTTGAAACAGCGTTAACCTTCAAATCTGTCTCTCCCATTTTAACGCTCACTAATCTGTTAGTTTCTTCATAGCCCGACTGAACATATGCCTTGAAGAATACGAGCTCGCCTGCTGCAGCCTTTGCGACTGTAACAGCCTCACCGTTTACTTTACCTGCAACGTTTCTTGCCTCAGAAACCGCACCGCCGTCACCTGCTGCAGTGATGCTCGGTACTGCATAAGTCGGCATATCATAGTATACCGTTGTTGACTTAAAGTTACCGCAGTAAGTGCTGTGAGCGATAGCTTTGAGCTCAATCAAAAGATTATCATCTGCTGCAAATGTTGTATCGTCAGGGAACGATATAATGTTATCAAATGAAGGATTATATCCACCTGTGCTCTTAAGCTCCTTGGTAACGATTAATGTGCTGTTTGCAGATGTTGCATCTGCTGCAGTTGTCTGTGTTGTCTTGTATACATTTACATAAACAGCGTCATTGGTACCCGCATAAATCGAAATACCCTTTGCATCAACAAGCGCACCATTCGCAAGTATTAAAGCCTTGTTACCGTCATGTGTATTATCCCAGTACTGCTCTGTTGTCTTCTGGACTCCTGCCGAAACGTTAACAACTGTACTATCATACATATTAAACACAGCCGGATCCTTTACAGCTTCTGCAGTTGTGACAACTACTTCAACGGCTGCGTCTGTTACTGTTACTGTGTACTTGCCATCTTGGTCGGCTGTTACTTCTGTGCCGCCTACTGTAACGCCTGTAACATCATAACCAGATGTTGCCTCAACTGTGAATGTGTATGTGCCTGCTTCAACGTTCTTAACAACGCCTGTCGTGTTAAGTTCTTCTGCATCTACTGCATCAGCCCACTTAATGCTTGCGTTTTCACCCTTAATTGTTACGTCATACTTTGCTGCCGGTTCTGCTGATTCCTCAGGTGTTGCTGACTCCTCAGGTGTTGCTGACTCCTCAGGTGTTGCTGATTCCTCAGGTGTTGCTGATTCTTCAGGTGTTGCTGATACAACAGGCTCTACATCAACAGGAACGAGCGCTATAGCAAATATGCTGCGCGACTTACCATCTGCGTTTCCTGTCATTGTGATTGTGTGCTTACCTGCTGTAAGTGTGCCAATCTCATACTCTGTTACTGTAAGATTAGCGTTGTCGAGTCCTGACTCTGCAGATGTTTCTGCATACTTGCCAGGCTTATCATTTACAGGAGCAACGCTGCCTGTATTATCTACGCTTGCAGTAAAATATCTGCCATTATATTCGTTGCTGAGTACCATTACCTTATATGTGCCGTTTGCCGGAACGTCCACTTCAACCGATGCTGTTGCATTCGCTGCATTCATCAGTATCTCTGTGTCAGTAATAGCAGCCGGATCAGGGAATACCGCCTTAACTTCATCAGGCGCATTATCATTCCACGTATAAGCGTAATCCTTACCCTTCCAATCTTGACTACCAACTGAACTTGTTATGCTTGCTGCATTAACAACAATCGGATCAACAGCCGGAGCTGCCGATTCAACAGGAGCTGCCGATGCTGCCGGAGCTGCATAGGTTACCTTTACAACGATTGGCTCAGCAGGCATCGTGAACTTGTTATCTGTAACTGTAACAGATGTAAGCTCTGTTGTGCCGTCTGCTTTGTAAACCTTAATTGTCGGAACCTGACCTTCTGTTGCCGGTGTTCCCTCAAACTTAATTGTTGCACCTGCTTCGAACTCATATTTCGGAGCTTCTGATGCTGCCGGAGCTTCTGATGCTGCCGGAGCTTCTGATACTGCCGGTGCTTCTGATGCTGCCGGATCTTCTGATGCTTCAAATTTTACAGACACAAAGTTTGCCTTTGAACCACCAACATATACATAGTAGTCATATTCGGGTTCTGCAGCAAAACTGTATTCGTAAGCTGCCTTAGTAGTTTCCGTCTTGTTTAAAAGTTCGGTTCCTCCTGTTGTGCTGCCTGTTGCAAACTTAAGGATGTATGCTGTCTTACTGGCGCCTACAACCATTTTTGCCTTAACTGTACCTGCAGCAGCAACCGTAACCTTGAGAACTGTGCCGTAAACAGGAGCAGAATCAATTGAAGGACCACCTAAAACAACAGTTCCGTCACCCAATGTTTCTGAAATATTTCTCGGATTTTCGCCAGATGTAAGACCTGTACCGCCGTCTGTGCTTTCCTTCCAAGCAGCCGTTTTCGACGTGTCAATAACATTAATCTGCGGAATCGGTGATGCAGCAGGATCTGCATTAGGATCATCGATCTTCTTCTCAGCTTTAACCTCTAACGGGTCAACAGTAAGTGAACCGATTGTCATTGCATCCGGATTTGCATTACCGCTTACTGCAGCAATTACATCGGCATTCGCAGCATCCCAAACATCCTCAGCTGCAGCAGCTGCTGTTGCGGGTTCCTCTGTAAGCTTACCTGTACCGCCTGTTACTTCAAGCTTTGCCTCATACTTCTGTACTTCCTTTGCACCGAATGTCGCGCCAACAGTTGTGCCGCCTACCGGCATCGGGAAGCTGTATACGTTATCGCTTATCTTTGTGATATTTTCAGCCGCAACGCCTGTTGCTTCTATTGTCTTTATAACTTCATCTGTCTGAGCCGGTGTACCTGTAACATAGATGGTTGTACCTGCCTTAGCTCTGACCGAACCCGCCGGATCCGGAGCTACTGACGGAGCTTCCGAAGCAGGTGCTTCTGACTGAGCAGGAGCAGCCGACACTGACGGAGTTGAACTTCCACCAGGACCTGTGAGGGTGAGGCTATCAACGTAGATTCTGTTATCAACAGCCGTGCCCTCGTTTGCTATTCTGATTGTATCGGGAATAGCATCAAGCGTGTATGTGCCGGTAAAGGTATCATGATCTTTGTCATATCTGTCGGTTGTGAGAGTTACCGTCTTTTCCGTTGTGTCTATAACAGCCTTGCAGTGTACCCATGCACTGAACGCTTTACCCACCGTATTACCTATAAAATAATTTACATTGTCATCATTTACCGTATCGCCGTATACGAGCGGATAGAGTCTTGCTGCTGTCTTGCTGTTTGAAGTAGACGTTAACTCCTTAAAGCCTATAGAAGCAAGAACCTTGCCTCCCGCCTGAGCATCGCTGTCGATAAGCTCAAAGAATTTGATAGGAACAAAAGTACCGAGACCTGCACCGCTGCTGCCCGGTGATGTTCTGATTGCCCAGAAGTCACCTTCTAAGGTGTAGATGCCGTTTTCTGTTGCGCCTGTAGCTATTGAAACTTCTGTCTGCGGACCAATCTCGAGAGCTTTTCCGCCGTCCTTTGTAGCTTCCTCAGTTGCGGCGTCAAAAAGGTCGTTAGTGCCGCTAACCTTCTTAACCTTATCCGTGAGTCCTACAACAGCCTCTGCGCCCTCTGCCGTAGCCGAATAGGTAAGACCGGAAATCGAAGCAACATCCGCAGCCGAGTTAAAGTCCTCGCTTACCAGAGTACCCTCGCCCTCAGCTGCCAGAGCTGCCGGAGCTGCAGTTGAAAGCTCAATGCTACCGCCTGTAACTGTGCCTATCTGAGCAAGATACAATTCATCATCAGGAGCCTGTGAAGGTTCTGTTGCTGCAGCGTATGTTGCGTCAACTGCAACATTATTTGCGGGCATTGTGAACTTATTGCCTGTAATAGCAGCGCCGTCAACCTTTACCGTAACAACATCAGATGCGTTGTCCTGAGTAAGAGTTGTGTATGTAACTTCCGTACCCGCCGGGATTGTGTATGTCTTTGTCATTGTTGTCGGGCCTGCCGGGTCTGCCGACTGTGCCGGAGCTTCTGACTGTGCCGGAGCTGAGCCTTCAGTAAATTCAAGACCCATCAAGTTAAAGCCATTACCACCGCCTGCGATTGTAATCTTCTCTCCGGAATTGATCGAACGCGTATATTCAACAGGCGTATTTGCCGTTGTGTAATTTTCGTCTGTGTATGTTATTTCCTCTGTCGCAGCGGAACCAACCGTAACATTGATTGTTCTTGCACCGCCATCTGCAAAATTCTTCGATGAAGCAACCGCAAATTTCATTATTCCGTCTGCGGGAGCTGTGTATTCAACAAAGCATGATTTTGATGCACCGAGATTTAAGTAATAATTATCTCCCGACTTAGCAACTTTTATGGTCTTTCCTGCCGAACTCATCTTGCTTGTCGCACCAATTTTAAGGCCATCATTTGTTGTTGAAACGCCCTCTGTATCACTGAGTGCAAATGTGTAGCTCTCACCCCACGGCTCAGCTGAGAAATCCCATACCTTGTCGTTTGCGCCAGCAGCAGCTGCTGCTGCAACTTCCTCAACACCTGTGCCTTCGAGCTTACCTGTACCGCCCGTAACTGTAAGAGTTGCTGTGTACCCGTTGCTCGGAGCCTCTGATGTACTCGGAGCTGCTGATGTACTCGGAGCTGCCGATGTGCTCGGAGCTGCCGATGTGCTCGGGCTTGCCGAAGCAACCGCTTCGCCGCGGCCTGCGTAGAACGACTTACCCGCCGTGATTGCACTTGCTGTCGGGTCTACTGCCTTGTCCGGGTCACCTGCCTGCGCAAGAGCCTTTGTTGTATACCAAAGACCGTTCCAGTTGTCATCACCGAGTGTTGTCGGGTTCGGAACTCTGCTTGAAGGAATCTTTGCATTTCTTGTTACAGAAATTGACTTGTTCTTGCTGAAATCGTTAAGATAGTAGAACTTAACGGTGTAAGTTGACGGACTGCCGCCGCCACCGGTATTGCCGCCGCCACCGAGAATACCGCCGATAATAACGTTGTTGCTGTTATCTTCGTTCGGGTTGGTAACGCTTGTGTTTGAGCTTACGTTAGCTGTCTTTGAAAGGTTAAGAACCTGCCCGGATACCTGACAGTTAGTGATTGCAACATTGCCGCTTACAGCCGGTGAAATAACCATACCGTTTGCAACAACGCCGTTTAATGTAACTTCACCGCTCTTAATCATAACGATGCCGCCTGCATATTCAGGACCGTATGTACCGGGAGCTGTAACGTAAAGCTTGATCATATTGTCAAGAATTTTAACAAACTCAGCTCTTGAGATAAAGTCCTGGGGTCTAACTGTGCCGTCAGGATAACCGCCAACATAGCCTGCTGCTGTCATAGCGCCAACATAGCCTGTTGCGTAGTCAGAAACATTCTGATAGTCTGCATACTGTGTGATAGCAGCCTGGCTGTTCTCAACCGTAAGACCATATGCACGAGCGAGCATTGTCATAGCCTGCTCACGTGTCATATAATTGTTCGGTTCCATTGTGCCGTCGCCGTTACCGGTAAGTGTGCCGGCAGCAACGAGCTTTAAAACTGCGTCTGTATACCACGCGCTTGAATCAACGTCAACAAAGGCATTGTCAGCTGTATCGATATAACCGATTACATTCTGAGTAACCTGTGCAACTTCTGCACGTGTAATGGTGTCGTCAGGTCTGAAATAACCGCCGTCACCCTGAATTACGCCGCGGTCTGACCAAGTATTGATATAACCCTCAGCCCAGTGACCCGCTGTGTCACCATACTGAGCAGCCGAAACGACTGTCATACCAAATGTAGTCAAAACCATAGCGATGGCAAGTATCATTGCCAAACTTCTTTTAAAGGTTCTCATTTGGAAAAACCCTCCTTAAATTTTGTTTGAGCGTTTTACCGCCCTATTTAATTATATTTTTTTTGAAATCCACTCACCGTCGATTTATGATATTTGCTCGACGAAATTGGGAAATTTGTCCATTAAACTCCCAATTACGTACAATAAGCCATAATCATCGACAATGATTGATTATATAATAGCATAATTAAGAATAAAATGCAATAGTTTTATACGAAAAAATTTATGGTGTTGACCATCAAAATATTAATGCTGTCTCTGTCATTTCGTATTGGTTTTGGGTTGAGTTTCTACATTGGTACATACAAAAAGGCGCCCCTACGGGGAGCTGAAAAGATATATTTTAACGGCAAAATATTTACAAATCATCGCCAGACCCTGTTCCGCCCGCCGAGCCCGGGCGGCGGCTAAATCGGTGTGGCGGCGGCTTTGGGGACAAAAAACGGCTGATGCGTTTTGCATCAGCCGTTTTGGTTTAAAACAAAATTATTTAATAACTTCTGTTACAACGCCCGAACCTACTGTTCTACCGCCTTCACGGATAGCGAAGCGGAGACCTTCCTCGATAGCGATTGTAGTTGTAAGAGCAACGTCCATTATAACGTTGTCACCGGGCATACACATCTCTGTGCCTTCCGGAAGTGTGATAACGCCTGTTACGTCAGTTGTTCTGAAATAGAACTGCGGTCTGTAGTTCGAGAAGAACGGTGTATGACGGCCGCCTTCTTCCTTAGTCAGTACGTATACCTGACCCTTGAACTCTGTATGAGGTGTAATTGTACCCGGCTTAGCCAGAACCTGTCCTCTTTCGATTTCATCACGTGCAACACCACGGAGGAGAGCACCGATGTTATCGCCTGCTTCTGCATAGTCGAGGAGCTTTCTGAACATCTCGATACCTGTTACAACAACCTTACGTGTCTCGTCTGAAAGACCAACGATTTCAACTTCATCGTTGAGGTTGAGCTGACCTCTCTCAACACGGCCTGTAGCAACTGTACCACGACCTGTGATTGAGAAGATATCCTCGATCGGCATAAGGAACGGAAGATCGCTCTTTCTGTCCGGCGTCGGGATATAGCTGTCAACAGCGTCCATAAGCTCGTGGATGCAAGCATACTCAGGAGCACTCGGGTCTGTTGAAGATGACTCAAGAACCTGAAGAGCTGAACCCTTAACGATCGGAATATCGTCGCCCGGGAAGTCATACTCTGTGAGAAGCTCTCTGATTTCCATTTCAACAAGCTCTAAGAGCTCTTCGTCGTCTACCTGGTCAACCTTATTCATAAATACAATGATGTAAGGTACGCCAACCTGACGCGAAAGCAGAATGTGCTCTCTTGTCTGCGGCATAGGACCGTCAGCAGCCGATACAACGAGGATAGCGCCGTCCATCTGAGCAGCACCTGTAATCATATTCTTAACGTAGTCGGCGTGGCCCGGGCAGTCAACGTGTGCGTAGTGACGGTTCTCTGTCTCATACTCAACGTGTGCTGTAGAGATTGTGATACCTCTTTCTCTTTCCTCAGGAGCCTTATCAATCATATCATAAGCCTCATACTGAGCCTTACCGTCCATAGCCAATACCTTTGTGATAGCGGCTGTAAGAGTTGTCTTACCATGGTCAACGTGGCCGATTGTACCAATGTTAACATGGGGTTTGGTTCTTTCGTACTTTTCCTTTGCCATTTTACAATGACCTCCTTTTATATTCTTATATTAATTTTTAATCTAATAATTAATTCAGCTTTTGGACAACCTATCATTTTGTCTGCAATCTGTATTAATCTTCTTTGGTTCTCTCTTTGATAATCTTCTCTGCGATGCTCTTCGGGAGTTCCTCAAAGTGGCTCGGCTCCATTGAATACTGACCGCGCCCCTGAGTTCTCGAACGAAGCTCCGTCGCATAACCGAACATCTCGGAAAGCGGAACGTTTGCAGTAATCTCCTGCGCTCCCGTTCTTGCTTCCATACCCTGAATTTGGCCGCGGCGTGAGTTAAGGTCGCCGATTACGTCGCCCATATATTCCTCAGGTACGTTAACTACAACCTTCATAATAGGCTCCATAATTACCGGATTACCTCTCTTGCAGCCGTCCTTGAATGCCATTGAACCGGCAATCTTAAACGCCATTTCAGATGAATCGACTTCGTGGTATGAACCGTCAACCAATGTACACTTAACGTCTACAACCGGGTAACCTGCGAGAACACCTGTCTGCATCGCGCCCTGAATACCGGCGTCTACAGCAGGGATATATTCCTTCGGAATAGCGCCGCCGACAATCTTGTTCTCGAACACATAGCCTTCGCCCGGCTCGAGCGGTTCCATATCCATAACAACGTGTCCGTACTGACCTTTACCACCCGACTGACGAGCGTACTTGTGGTCAACGTGAACAGCGCTTCTGATTGTCTCACGGTACGATACCTGAGGATTACCTACGTTCGCCTCTACCTTAAACTCGCGCAGAAGTCTGTCAACGATAATCTCAAGGTGAAGCTCACCCATACCGGCGATGATGGTCTGACCTGTCTCATCGTCTGTATAAGTTCTGAATGTCGGATCCTCTTCGGCAAGCTTCGCAAGCGCGATGCCCATCTTTTCCTGACCTGCTTTTGTCTTAGGCTCTATCGCAACACGGATAACCGGCTCCGGGAATTCCATAGACTCAAGGATAACCGGATTATTCTCGTCGCAGAGTGTATCACCTGTCGTTGTGTTCTTAAGACCAACGGCTGCAGCGATATCGCCTGCGTATACCATCTCGATATCCTCTCTGTGGTTCGCGTGCATCTGAAGGATACGTCCAATTCTCTCTTTATTATCCTTTACTGAGTTATAAACGTGCGAACCGCTCTTTAACGTTCCCGAGTAAACTCTGAAAAAGCAAAGCTTACCTACGAACGGGTCAGTAGCAATCTTAAATGCGAGCGCAGCAAACGGCTCATCATCAGACGAATGTCTGACAGTCTCCTCATCGGTTCTCGGGACTATACCCTGAATCGGAGGAACATCAAGCGGTGACGGCATAAAGTCAACAACCGCATCAAGCATATTCTGAACGCCCTTATTTCTGTATGAAGAACCGCAAAGTACCGGAACCATCTCATTTGCGATAGTCGCCTTACGGATAGCCTTCTTGATTTCAGCTTCTGTTAGGTCGCCTTCTTCAAGATACTTATCCATAAGTGCTTCGTCCGTCTCGGCAACCGACTCAAGCAGCGCCTCTCTGTACTCAGCAGCCTTATCCGCCATATCAGCGGGGATTTCTTCAACTCTCTCATCCTGTCCGAGTTCGTCATAGTAAACGTACGCCTTCATCTGAATAAGGTCAACAAGACCCTTGAAGTCGTCCTCAGCTCCGATAGGAAGCTGAATAGGAACGGCATTACACTTTAAACGCTCCTTCATCATATTGATAACATTATAGAAATCAGCGCCCATAATGTCCATCTTGTTTACATAGACCATTCTCGGTACCTGATACTTATCAGCCTGTCTCCAAACGGTTTCAGACTGCGGCTCAACACCGCCCTTTGCGCAAAGAACCGTAACACTTCCGTCAAGTACACGAAGCGAACGCTCAACCTCAACCGTGAAGTCAACGTGTCCCGGTGTGTCGATAATGTTTATTCTGTGGTTCTTCCACTGCGCTGTGGTTGCGGCTGATGTAATCGTAATACCACGTTCCTGCTCCTGCTCCATCCAGTCCATTGTGGCTGCGCCTTCGTGCGTTTCACCGATTTTGTGAACACGACCGGTGTAGAACAGAATACGCTCTGTGGTAGTAGTCTTACCGGCATCGATATGAGCCATGATGCCTATATTTCTGGTTTTCTCAAGTGAAAACGCTCTGCCCATAACTTATTCCTCCAATAAAATTACCAGCGCAGATTTGCGAACGCCTTGTTCGCTTCTGCCATCTTATGCGTGTCTTCCTTCTTCTTAAACGCGCCGCCTGTGCTGTTTGTGGCATCCATAAGCTCGTTTGCAAGTCTTTCAGCCATTGTTCTCTCGCTGCGCTGTCTCGAATACTGAGTAATCCATCTCAGACCGAGCGTCTGACGTCTGTCAGGTCTAACCTCAATCGGAACCTGATAGTTCGCACCGCCGACACGGCGAGCCTTTACCTCTAAAACAGGCATTACGCTGTTCATTGCTTCTTCAAATACTTCAACAGGATCCTTTCCTGTCTTTTCCTTTATGATATCAAACGCATCATAAACTATTCTCTGGGCAACACCCTTTTTTCCGTCAAGCATAATATTGTTGATAAGGCGTGTAACTGTCTTGCTGTTATACACCGGATCAGGCAATACATCACGACGGGCAATATGACCTCTTCTTGGCACTTTCTTCCCCTCCTTCGCTAGGTTTATTCACCATTAAGGTACTCAATGTCATTTTAAACACTGTAAATGCACACACGTCGGAAATTCCTTTGCAGTATCGCTTCACCGCAAGCGGCAAAGCTCATATGCTGCGGATTTCCTCCTTCTTCCCAAAAAGCTAAGCTTTTTGGGAACCCTGTTATAGGGTTGAAGGTTATTAAGGTCTTTTATCTTAATAAACATATGCACACATTTTCAATTAGATTGTAAGACCCGACTATTTAGGTCTCTTTGCGCCGTACTTCGATCTTGACTGTCTGCGAGCGTCGACACCCGATGTATCAAGCGTACCGCGGATAATGTGGTAACGAACACCAGGAAGATCCTTAATACGTCCGCCTCTGATCATAACAACACTATGCTCCTGAAGATTATGACCGATACCGGGGATGTATGCAGACACCTCAATACCGTTAGTAAGACGTACTCTGGCAACCTTACGCAGAGCTGAGTTAGGCTTTTTCGGCGTCATCGTTCTAACCGATGTGCAAACGCCTCTCTTCTGCGGTGAAGCCTGGTCTGTGGGACGCTTCTTGATGGTATTAATACCCTTAAGGAGCGCAGGAGCCGTCGACTTCTTCTGAGTCGTTGCTCTTCCCTTTCTTACTAATTGGTTAAATGTTGGCAATATGTTCACCTCCATACTTAAAATTTTTATTTATAAAATCGCCATGCGGCGGTTTTAACTAAATCACTAAGGCTTTAAAACTGCGGCGGCGGCCGTTGGCACGTCCACTCCGCAGGCTTTCGCAAGCTCTTTGCGGCTTAAAACGCTCACACACTCAACTTCCGAGAGTGCGCATAAATCCCGCAAATTCTGCATAAGACGAGGATCCGCATCATCCGCCACAAACACGGTTTGTGCGGCGTCATTTTTCACCGCGTTCTTCGTCTCTTTAATTCCGATAACTTTCCTGCTGTGTTTTAAATTTTCCATAAATAAAGCCTCGCGTCCATTATATGAACCATTTAATTATACTCTCAAACCCCTTATTTGTCAAGCATTTTTTGGATTTTCAGCGATTTTTTAAGTTATGTTTGGTTATTGGGGATGAGTTGTCCGGCTTTTTGACCTCAAGGCTGTCTATCAGGCGATTTATTCTGACGCTTCCCGCTATCGCGGCAATCAGACTCAAAATCATACCCAAAACTATATACGCACACGATACCGATATAATTATAACCGTTTGCGCATCATACATATTCTCCGGCAGAAGTCCGTAGAATACTCTGTACACCAACGCCGGCAGATTTATAAAAGCTGACGCCGCCGAAACAGCTAAAAACGCCGCGGCATATAAGACTGCCGACACCAGCCATTTGCTGATTCGCTCCTTATCGGCAAAACACAGTGCAATCGCCGCACAGCCAAGCGGAAATACAAACTCAGTTATAGGTTTCAACACTTCGGGATTGTAATTAAAATATGTAAAAATCAATAATATATTCAGATAAACCGCCGTCATCGCGCCGCCCGAAAAACCTCTCAGTAAAGCTCTTTTCATCTTAACTCCCGTCTTTTCTCACTTTACATTAAACAGCTTTTGTTTGCTGTTATAAACTATATTCCACACCGCTCCGTCACCGCAAAGCGCATACATCGTACCACTCAAACCGGCATATACCGCCTTAACATCGCTCAGTCCCGTATACTCCTGTGCACAATACCGCAGCAGCTGCGACCTTGTGCTATGTCTCATAGCCGGACTGTCGCCCCAAAGATACAGCTTACCGTCTGCGATTGCCGCCGCCTGATACTCTCCGCACGACACAGCTTGTGCTCCCAGCAGTATATCAGCCGTTTCCTCTTTATATACCGGGTCATAGACGTAATTACTTATACGCAGCGGTTTCGGATATTTCATATTACCGTCCTCATCAATCTCTGCCGTAATATCCTCTTCGATTATGAGCGGATCGTATCCCTCTGCGGGTTCTCCCAGATATGTCGTACCCCAGAAGTATATGCTTCTATCCTTCCTTATTGCGGCGGACGATGTCATTCCGGCATATACGCTCTCAATATTATAAAGCGACTTTATTATAGCGGGCGACGGCTTATATGACGTGCTCTCGGCTCCTCTGCCGAGCTGTCCCTCACCGTTTTCACCCCAAGTATACACTCTGCCTTTACTGTTCACCGCTGCCATATGCCCGGTGCCTGCCGCAAAATCTTTAACAGCGCCTATCTCAACTTGAACGGGCAGCAAAGCATCGGCTGTAGTGCCGAGCCCGAGCTGACCATGGTCGTTGCGCCCCCATGTATAGAGCCTGCCGCTCACATCAAGTGCAGCTCCGAACGATATGCCTGCGTCAATTTTTACAATATTTTTAAGTCCATCAATTTTTGCGGGAGCCTCCTCTCCTTCCCTGCCGAGCTGACCGAAGGTATTTGATGTTCCCCACGAATACACCTCACCACTCGTATTAAGAGCATAAAACGCATTTCGCGCATTTGATACGGCTATTATATTACTCAGTCCTTTGACTTTCGTATAATCGCCTTTCTCGATATCACCCTGCCAAACCGTTCCGTTATCCTTTATAAAAACAACGCTTTTTCCGTCAATATCCACACGGCTAGCAGACTGAATTTTTTCGGCTATATCATTATCCACAATTTCCGGTAAAATAATTTCAGGCTTTACATAGTCATCGGTTATGTATACGGCAAATTCCTCTTCTATCCAAATCACGTCACAACCCAAAAACTCGGATACTGCCCGAAGCGGTATCATTGTTGTGTCAGCATAATTATCATATGGCATAAGCATAGGCGGAACTTCAAGAGCCGTGTCAGCCACGGTTATGCCACCGTTTTCAGCTTCTCTATACAGCGTCATATTTAAGCTGCCGATTGACAGCTTTAACGCTCTGTCTCCGCGCTGTGCATAAACGCTCTGCTCCGCTTCACTCCACTCTACTCCCGCGCCGAGCTTTTCAAACAATACGCGCATCGGAACCATAGTAAAATCATTAATAATTTCAGCCGAGTGAACGCCTCTTGTATCAAACGCCGCACCGTTTATAAAAATGCTTACGCCCGTCTCGTGTTTATTTCCGTCATAATCGTAATACACTGACGGCACAGCTCTCGCAAAAACAACTGTACCCGCGAAGACCATCACAGCCGCAAGCATACCTGAAATAATACTTTTAAACCTCATAAAATCACCTCATAATATATCAGACGAAAAGCGCCGATATTTTGTTCCCCGATATTTAAACAGGGATATCGCGTCCGCCGCAATATCCCCCATTAAAATTACTCTTCCGTGCCGTTTTTTGCCGTACCCGTAGGTTCAGGTTCAGCCTCTGCCTCCTGCTCGGCAAGATGGCTTTCCCATTCCTCACGGCTCTGTGGTCTGAATACGTTGTCTACAAGCTCCTGCGTCTCTATAGGGTCATACACAAAGTACCAAAGTGAGTCGGTGTACTCAAACTCACCCGGAAGCTGATACGAAACAATATCCTCCATATTGACCTTCATCAGTGCGTTGAGATTTCTCACCACATCAGGCATCGTGAGATTAGTTCTGACGTTATTCTTTACTACCTCAAACACATCATCAACCTTTGACAGATACTGCGGCGTAAGCTTTTGACTTATAAGCTCTTTTATAAACTGCTGCTGCCAGTACATACGCCCTTCGTCGCCCATAACATATTCACCTGGTGCGCTGCCGTCATTATTATGACGGAAACGTACAAAATCGTGCGCAAGCTGACCTGTAAGATGCTGCGGTCCCGCCTCTAAGTGAATATGCAGCCCCTGAACGGGATCGTCATAATCCATATCATACGGAATATCAAATTCAACGCCGTCAACCGCTTCAATTACGTCCATAAATCCGTCAAAATCGACCGTTATAAAATAGTGTATCGGAAGCCCTGTTATGTCCTTTATCTTTTTAATAAGCACATCCTCGTGCCCCTGAGTACTGCTGAGCTTAGACGGCTGAGCGTCAAGCTCCTCCTGAGACATATCATTCTCATTATTACTGCTTTCCGGCGAAGGACTCGGCGAAGCTTGTGCTTTTGCCGCCGCAAATCCCATTGTTGCGTTTATCTTCTGATTACTGCCGTTTATCTTGACCTTTGTATCACGCGGTATAGACAAAATGCTCACCCTATTAGAGTAACCATCGAGTGACGCGAGCATTATGGTATCGCTTCGGTATCCGCCATCGTCAACTCCAAGAAACAGGACGTTGACCATACCTATATTCTCATCGACATCGTCCAGTGCAGTATAGCTCATTACGCTGTTCGTAAACGTAATGCCCGACAATCTGTTTGCCGCAAACACTCCGCAGAAGGTCATAACTATCGCTGTACACAGCGCAACAGTGACAGCCGTTATTTTAAACTTCTTACTCATATTTATTCCTTTCGTCCTACAAGCATAATCATATGGACTTATGTATATTCAAATATATTATTGTCAAGCTGCCGCAAAAAATAACCGCACATTTCGACAGCTTTATGTTTATTATACCCACTCATCAAGGCAATGTCAACCGACGTGCCGCATTATTAATGAAAAATTTACAAACGCCGAATTAACAGTCTGTTAACAAAAAATATATTGAAATTTTCAGAAAAATATGATAAAGTCGTGTCATAAATCTATCGGAGGACCTAAATATGATAGAAAAATTTATGGAATTTATGCAGGGGCGTCACGGCTTTGACAAGCTCGGGCTTGCTCTTATTATTGCCGCGTGCGTAATCTCTTTTCTCTCGCGGCTGCTATGGCTGCCGCAGCTTTATATTCTGACAATTATCCTTGATATAGTTTTTATATATCGGTTTTTATCAAGAAAAGATTATGCCCGCACACGTGAAAACGCAGTGTTTGTCAAGTGGTTTGAAAATATAAAGAATTATTTCAAGCGTGACAATAGAAATTACAATTACTATAAATGTCCGGTCTGCAAGACACAATTTTCAGTTCCCAAAAATAACGGCAACTCAAAAGCAATCTGCCCAAAGTGCGGAAATATGTTTTAAAGAAAACCTAAGGGGCGGCAATTTGCCGCCCCTTAATATTTTATTATCTTATGAAATCGCCTGCTTTAAAGCATTTGCGAGCTGTGCCGGGCAAGACGTTCCCTTGCCGTTGCAGTCAATATTTTCAAGCAGGGAAATTACCTTTTTAGCTTCCATACCCTCAACAAGTGCAGATACTCCTTGAAGGTTACCGTTACAGCCGCCAACAAACGCTACGTTTTTAACCTTTCCGTCCTCTAAATCAAAACTAATCTGACGTGAGCAAGTGCCGCGTGTCTTATACGTATATTCAGGCATAAAAATCCTCCTCTTTAATCTTCTGAATTTCTACTTGCCGCTGCGCTTTGACGCCATACTTGTGCCGGCATACTTGCCGCACTTATCACCCCAAACGGCAAGAACCTCGTTATCCGATGAAATAACACGGATTACCTCGCACATATTGGAACAGCCGTTACACTCAAAACTGGTCGGCTTAAATTCAAGTTCAAGCTGTTCAAAGCCCTTAAAGTTCGGCTTTTCGATATGGTTTTCTTCGATATACTCCTTGGCGAGAATTGCCGCACCGATTGCACCCATTACATTGAAGTACTTGGGGATTATAACCTTCTCTCCAACCTCGTCCTCAAACGCTTTTCTTATGCCGATATTGGCAGCAACGCCGCCCTGGAATACAAACGGACCTTTAAGTTTCTTGGCGCGCGCCAAATTGTTAATATAGTTTCTGACAAGTGCAGTACAAAGACCCTTGATTATTTCCGCCTTTGAAAAACCATACTGCTGCTTTGCTATCATATCGGACTCCGCAAATACCGTACAGCGACCGGCAATTCTGACGTCCTTATCAGCGGTAAGTGCAAGCTCGCCGAATTCCTCAATCGGAACTCCGAGACGCTCTGCCTGATGGTCAAGGAACGAACCCGTGCCTGCCGCGCATACCGTATTCATTGCAAAGTCGGTTACCATACCGTCCTGAAGAATTATTATCTTTGAATCCTGACCGCCTATCTCAAAAATAGTCGACGCATCCGGGTGAAAGTGCAGCGTCGCCGTAGCGTGCGCGGTTATCTCATTTTTTATAACATCAGCGCCCACAAGGACACCCGCAAGCTCACGTCCGCTGCCGGTCGTGCCTATGCCGAGTATATCGTCATCGCTGCATCCGATTGCCTCTTTAAGCTTGTGCATACCCTTCTTAACACTCTCAAGCGGCTGACCGTTTGCCCTTATATACTGATTGAAGCACACGTTATAGTCACTGTCCATTGCAATGACGTTTGTGCTTACCGAGCCTATATCTATACCTAAATAATACTTCATATATGTCTACTCCGTTTCTTACTGATTTACTTTGTCGGGAATTCTGACAGGTGTGTTTTGAAGATTGTCCTTAACCTCAAAAGCCTTGCTCCCAACCTTTTTCGCAGCGCTTTCTATAGAGTCCGCAACACCCGCGTGCTTTGTATTCTGCTTAGCGTAATGTTTACTCTTGATTAAGTCGGAGAACGCTTCAAGACGGGTTTTAACGTGAGCCTCACCCATCTGTTCGTCAAGCGACAGCGACATAATGGGCATATCAAGCTGTTTTGACACCTCGGGGAACTTACCGAGGTTAACAAGCTCGGGCAGACAAGCAAACGGCATCAGATGAACTACACCGTCAAAACCGCGCTTTGCAAAGTCCAGAACCCAGCCCATATTTTCCTTGTCGTGACCGCCGCAGTTAATCGGCGATACACGTTTTGAGCTTTTAAATACTCTGTGCGACTTCGGAAACGGCAGCCACTTAGGTAGAAGGTTATGCTCCACCCAGTCTGAAATATACTGAACATTCTCGACCTCAACACCGAGCGAGTTCAGTATCTCTTCTACGTTTTTGTTAACCGTCGGCTCCATAATAACATAAATCTCACCGACAATTCCTACACGTATACGCTCATTCTCACTGACGCGGCGCATAGGAATACTATCGAATATTTCAATAGCCTTTTTGTATGTTCTGTTAACATCGCGAATTGTCTCAGTCGCATCGAACATCTTAACGATTTTCTCCCACGCCTTGCTGAAATCACCCTGATTAATCTCATAAGCGCGCATAATCTTAAGGCGCTTTTCAAGCTTATCCATCTTCTTTATAAGGTTCCAGCAGTAGACTACTATGCCTGCCATCTTAAATATATTCGTTCCGTTCATAATGCGCTTTGCTATACGAAGGAACGCCCCGAAATCCTTAAACAAACTGTCAAACACTACAACGTCGGTTTTATATCCGAGCTCTTCTAAAACCTTCTGATGAACATCCGGATACATACCTGCACGGCAGGGTCCGCTGCCGCCTGACGAAACAATCATCTCCGCGCCCTTCTCGGCGCACTCGATATATGTACCCATCATCACTTTAAACGGAAAACAAATAAATTCGGGACTGTATTTTACGCCAAGCTCCATAGTGCGCTGCGACGGTTTTTCCGGCATTATAACCTCGTGTCCCAGCTTTTCCATCAGCTTTTTATATCCGGTTACACACCCCATATGCGGGAATGATACTTTCATCTGCTCACCTCGTTTACTTTGCGGATTTTTCTCTTTATCATATCGGTAAATGCTTCAATTCTGGTCTGCAAGTGACTCTCGCCGGTATGCTCGTCAATTCTGAGCGTCATAAACGGCACTCCCGACTCTGCATAGTCATGCTCAATTTCCTTGCCGACAATCGAGTCAGGTCCGCAGCCGAACGCCGTGATATGAATAATGCCGTTTACCTTCAAATCCTTTATCATAACGCTTGCCGCCTGATAAAGCTTATCGGGAAATGTCCAAAAAATCGGACGGGTACACTCGCCTCTGTACTTAAGCAGCTGCTTCTCCTCCATCATATCAAACGTGACAACATTAACCTTAAGCTCTCGCAGCTTTTTGATTATATTCATACTGATGAACGGGTCGTACACATTATATATGTATCCGATAAGACCAATAGTCGTATCATACCCGGGCAGGTCAAAATCCTCAACCTTTTTGCCGTCATACATAACCTCTGCCGCCTCATCAAGCGTAAGCCCCATTCGGCAGTAACTGCGAAACCGTGCGTAATCTGCTGCAGCACCCTTTAATGCTTCCTTCATATTAGACATTGGTATGCCAAGCTTTTTTGCAGTCTCTTCGTAACACTTCGGGTCAGCAGTATCCTCGCGGCGGCAGTCAATTTCTGCCTTCAAAATCTTTGAACCGGGAATGGAAAGCTCGACAAGCTCCGGCAAACCGATATACTTAGGACAGAACCAATAGTCCTTTTCTACATGCACAAAACGCGGGCAAAATACGTAATCTACACCCTTTTCCATAAGATTTATGACGTGCCCGTTATAAATCTTAATCGGAAAGCAAATCTCCGGCACCGTCACAGCGATACCTTTCTGAACCAGCGGCTTTGTCGAAATATCAGATACAACAACCTCAAACCCAAGCCGTTCAAACAGAGAACGCCAAAGCGGATAATAGTACTGAAACAACAACGCCCTCGGTATTCCTATTTTCATACGTTTATCTTACCTTTCTGAAATTCATCATAATAATCCGATTAATATATAAAGCAAAACGCCTTTTACACCTAATTAAAAATATTCATTTTGAATATAGATATTCTACTCTTTTTTTCGGCTTTTGTCAACAAAACACGCGGCGATTTATTCACGAAAAGCCATTAAAAATTATGCCGTTTTTGGTTAAATATTTAAAAAAAGACTGTGCCGCATTACGGCACAGTCAATAAATTCTTTTCAATGAGTATTACTGGAAAACAAGCATATCAACCTGCTCATCAGTGTACTTGGTTCTTATAAACACCTGGTTACCGGGCTCAATATCGAACGGCTCACCAATAGTAATTTCATCCTTCTCTGTATCATAAATGTAGAGATTGATGTTTGTTGTCGGATAAGCTCTGAACCACTGCTTATCAGAAGGATTTGTTGACTCTACAAGGTAGAAGTCATATGCACGCTGAACCTTACCAAACAGTACAAACAATTCATCATTTGAAACCTTAGGTGTTTTCTTTACACCATCCTGATTTGCTTCAAAATAATTATCTGTACCCACTCTAAGACTGCTATTAAACAACATCTTGTAAGTATAGATATAATCATTTGAGCCTAAGCTATACTGGATTACATCACCGCGTACCAAATCCTTAATAGCTTTCTCTTCTTTAATGCTCTCGGTAGTTGTTAAAGAACCTCTCTGAGAAATATCTTCATCAATCTTAAGAGCAATCTTCTCACCATTTGACCAACCTTCAACCTCAAGAACTCTCTCCTGCTTTTCTTCATCCCAAGCGGTTGAGAAGCGGTCAACGACCAGAATATTATCCGAATCTGAAACCTTACTCGGTTCTTTATCCTTAATAACCATTACATTTGCAATACCGTTTCTGATATCAAATATATCGACTGTATATGAACCGTTGCTGAGGCTATCCTTTGTTATAACTGAATAGTCCTCATTTCTGTCACGGTCAACATACGGTACTCTAAAGATTATAGTAGAATCATTTATAGCACAGTTAGAAATTAAGCCGTTTGTATATCTGCTGTCACCTCTTGAGTACATTCCGAAGTCAAGTTCGTCCGGATCTGAAAGCTCCTCAGTATTATCCTTCGCCTTATATAAAGTTGTTATTTGATTATTCGAGTTGATCTCAAATACTACCAACTGTGCGTCCTCAAAGTATCTGGCATTCTCAGCAATCTTTGAAGCGCTTACTTGCTTAATCTCGTTATCAATTATATTTGTATTAACCTTGCTTGCCGATGTATATTCGTTAATTTTTCCGCTCTTATCAAGAATTTTAACTATAAACGAAGTATTAAACACGCCGCCATCGGTACCGAATTTAATGAGGTAACCATAGTTGCCGCCCGAAGAGCCTGCAGCCTTAGCTCCTATAATTCTGCCATCATATGTGATTTGGAAATCACTCTGCAAACCGGAGTTAATCTCTTGTGCACAATACGGTGAAACAATGTAATCTGTATCGCCTATTCTTACCAATGTATATGTGCCGGCGGGATACTGCTCTGTTGAAATTCTTGAAACTTCACCGTCCTGAATAACGTTTCTTGAAACGTATCCTCTAATATATTCGCCATCCTTACTTACAGTGTAAGATATTGCGTCGTTCTTAAGAAGCTCCTCAGGATTAATCTCCTGTCCGTCAAGCGTAAGCTTTGTTCTGTAAACTGTATCAAACTTCATCTCCGGCAGCTTCTGTGTTGCGTTATCCTGGAAAACAACCTGATATGTTGTCTTATTATATCTGTCAAACAGACCGTCAAACTGCTCCTGAATTAATACAACATCAGCTCTTGAAGCCGAGCTGTGAGAAATAACCTTAATGTTACCTTCTTTTATGCTGAACTCATCATTCAGGTCAAAAAACGGCTTACCATTGTATGAAATATCTGCGTCACTATTAATGCTTATTGTTTTTTCATTACCGTTCTTGTCACTGTATACTATAGCTGTATCGGAAATTGATACTATATCCTCAGCCTTAATATTTGTCTCTGTGTTCTTGCCGTTTCTCGGCTCGCAGTATACGATATACGGTCTTCTGTAGCCCGATACATCATCCATATAATAAAGATTTACTTCGTAGCCAATGTACTGCTCAAGGTCTGTCTTTGTATCATACTGATAGCAAACGCCGTCAATTACAACCTCGTTATCAAGACCTACTTCACTGCCCGAAACGTAAGAAAGGTAAGTACCTTCAACCGTACCTATTACATTTTCCATCTTGTAAGTCTCGGTAAGAAGTGTCTTAGAATCACTGAGCATAGCGTCAGCTGTGCCGTCAGCTCTATAGATAACCTTTTCCATAATATATGCTTCAAGAGCATTTCTAACCATCTGCGACATCTGCATAGCGGTCATTGTGCTTGTGTAGCTGAAGTTTAAGTTATTGTAAATGCCCTGCGTTACCGCAAACTGTGTATAACCATTCGGGAAACCGCCGTTTACTTCGCATGCTTCCTTAAATCCGATTGCACACATAACCATCTTTGTAGCTTCATTTACAAGAATAGGATCGTCCGGTCTGAAGGTGGAGTTTCCGTCACCGTTTAAAATACCGATATCACTTAAGTAGCAAACTGCCGGATAAGCAAAATGCTCCGCACTAATATCCGAATACGGTGAATAGCTGTAGCTCGGATAACCTTCTGTGTTTGCCTTAATCATCTTTGCAACGATTGTAGAGAATTCACCACGTGTTACTGCTTCCTTCTGCCAGTAACCGTCGCTGAGCATCTCGAAAATTCCGAGAGCGTAATCAAATTTGTAAGCGTCTGCATACTGAACGTCATCGTTCGGGAGCGACGCAATGGCGGAAGCCGCCGCCGACGTTAAAACAGCGTCGGCAGCTTCCTGACTTGTCGTTGTAGTGTCATCAGCATAAGCAACAATTGCAGACATACTGAAAATCATTGCTACTGCCAAAAGCATTGAAATAATTCTTTTAAAACTATTCATTAACAGTTCCCTCCATATTCATTAATCCGTATATTATTTTAGCGGATTGGGCACGATCTGCATTACCCTTCGGGTCAAGCCGATTGTCTCCAACACCATTAATTATTCCGGCACAATACATTGCTTCAATCGCTTCAATAGCGTAATCACTGATTTCACTCTGATCGCTGAAGTTCTCATAGTCTTTTGACTTTGGAACTGCAATGTTCAATGCATTCATAGTTCTGTACGCCATAACCATCATATCTTCACGTGAAATGTTATCGTTAATACCAAACGCGCCATTGTCGTATCCGGTAACTGTTCCAAGTGCAGTTGCCTTAGCTATCGGCTCGTAATACCACTCACCCTCTGATACATCACTAAACTGAACCGGAGCCGGTGTGACATTACTGCCGTATGCACGCATAAGCATTGTTACAAACTCAGCTCTTGTCACATTAGCATTTGGTGAGAACTGCCTGTCAGCGGTTCCTGTAACAATTCCTTTCTCAGCGAGAGTATTAATCGACTCAACAGCCCACGGTACAGTACCCAAATCATCAAAGTACTTATTTGTGTCTCCGCTTGCAGGAGCCTGAGTCGGTTCTGCCGAAGCTGTCGGTTCTGCTGATGCCTCAGGTGTTGCTGTTGGATTCGGCGTCATAACCGGACCACCACCGCTGCTACCTCCGCCGGTTCCAGCAATCGTTCCCGGGCTAACCGGTTTAAAGATCTGATCTGACTTACCGTCGCCGCTATACGCCTTAAGGCTGGCAACATTAACCCACGAATATCCATCATTACGTGACTTAAGCTGAACCTTACCTACGTTATAAGGCTCATCAATATCTTCACTAAATGTTCCTGACTCATATACAGGTGCGTTATTAGCGTACAATCTGATGTTGTTTCCAACCGGATCAACAACTACCTTATATGTCACAAACTCTGCCGAGCCTTTTTCGTAATACCAAAGTCCGTGCAGCGTTTTGCCTTCGGGATAACCATACTTTGCATCACCGTATTTGGTCGTTGAGCCGTACTTGTTTGAGGTAAATCCCGTGCCCGACGGCAAAACTCTGTCCGCGCTTGAATCCGAACCCGGTGTCTTTCCCGAAATATAGCTTCCAACCTCATTGCTTCCAAACTTAATTATACCGTTTTCTGTTGTACCGTCAAATCGGCCGTTATTATCTGTTACAGCATGCGATTCACTGTCGAGGAAAATCGAAAATGCAGCATCCCAAAGAGCAGAATTCGTCGAATCCTTATCCTCTGACATCAGAGCATCCTTATAGAAGTTAATCTGGAATGTATTATGCTCCGGCAAACCGTCTGCCTTAATACCTGACTGCTTATTAAGAGCGTCTGTCTGCTTCTGATACAATACCTTTAACTTAACTTCATATGTGAACTTTTCGTCCTGTGTCATATTGAACTTAAGATCCGCATTTACACCGTGCGAGTTTGTTTCATCAAGCATCTGAAGCACATACTGACCTGTGTCGGGATCCTTCTGCATCGTTACGCTTCCACCGAGAATATACATGAACTGCTCTGTCATATATTGGTCTCTTTCTTCAGCTGTCATCTTAGAGAAATCATAATCAAACAATACTCCTGAAGGTACAGCAGAAATACTATCGGAAGCCGTCTTACCGTTGCTGTTTGTTGCAACAACTACAAAGTAATACGTCTTGTTGTTCTCAAGACCTGTTACAATATGCTTGTTTTCCCTTGCATCCAAACCTGTAAGCTTATGCGCATACGAATTATAATCTGAGCCGTGGTCTGTAGTATCATAATAAATCTCATAACCTTCGTCTGTTTCAGCGCTTCCTGTCCAGTTAATTCTTACCTGATTTAAATACGGAACATTGTTTGTAATCACCGGTTTATCAGGCAGTATATCGGTACCGCCTTCAGGTGACTGGGTTGTCTTAAAGGTCATATTCTTCTTGACCGAATCATTCGGGTCATACTCAGCAACAGTAACATTACTAAGTTCATCTGTTGCAGTAACCTTATAGTAATACTGCGTATCAGGCTCTAAATCTAAAAGTGTCTGAGCATGATATGTGTGGTAGTAATCGGTTGTATCATCATATTCAAGAATTTCGCTCTTTGTATAGTTACCCGGCTCTGTGCCATATTCAACTACACACTGTGTTCTGTAGTCTGTATTCCAGAAAATCTGAGCCGTTGAGTAACCAAGATTGTTAACCTTGAAATTCTCAATTGATGCAGGTGTGCTATCGGTTGCAAGCGGCTGATCATCTGCCATAAACTGGAGATACTCTTCAAGATAAGTATATCCGGTATCCTGGTCAATTTCACTTGCCAAATACTTTGATGTGCTCCAACCACGATATTCCTTGTACCAGTTCGGAATACCGTCACCCATACCATCCCATGTAATCTTGTAGTAATCTTCCTTACCTGCGTAATGCTGCTTTCTGTACTTATCCATAAACTCAGCAATATCCGGGTAGTTTTTCTTAACCCAATCCTCGGGATAAAGGTCGGCAACGGTTCTTTCAACCGCAATATACTCATTGTCAACATTTACAAGCTCATATCTGGTTTGATCATAATCCGCGTCGGTTGTGGTTACTGTACGATCAGTCACTGTATCATACAGAGTATATGTAGTTTCCTGTCCGGGTGAACCGCAATACTGACCCCACCAGTCACCAACCTCGAAGTTTGTTGTGTAGTAATTCTGATACTTTGTTTTTGCATCAGGATTTGTGTTAACGTTTGTATCTGTATAATCATCCCAATGGATAGCCTTTGGTGATGCCTTCCAAGCACTGCCGTCGGGAACAATAGAGCCGCTCAATACAGGACCGGCACCTCTTACAACATACCATTCACGCGCTGTCTTGTAAGGTGAATAATCTTCGCCTGTTCTCTTTTCAAGCTTCTCAAAGAACGGCGCAATCTCTTCTTCTGTAAGATTACACTTAACCGACCACAATTTTGACTTATTGTATGAACCTCCTGAATACATTTCCTTCATAATCATTGTATCATAGAGGTCACGACCCGGACGTGTAGCACCCATACCGTTGTCGCTGTTTGCATATCTTCTAAGGTTATCACTGCCATCATCATTTGCTACCGCAAGAACATTTCCGCGCGGAGCCGGGAATGGATACGTCATATAGGTTAAAGTTCCGGCTGTTTCGTTCTTACCTTCATTATCATATGAAAGCGGATTGTTGTTCCATTCATCAAAAGTTATATTTGACAAATCATACTGCTGATTTTTTGAGCCATCTGCTTTTTTATCGCTTTCGCCGAAATTCAGAATGTAATGAATACTTGTTTTCTTACTATTATTCATATCGTTCTGCGTACCGATTTTTGCAGCTTCATACGTTGCTAATCCGCTGTTTGTGCGTTTATAGTTATCCTTAAAGTATGTCATAATACCGCCGGAATAAGCACGACCACGACCTGCTCTGTACGGATTATCATTTGAATAACTCGGACCAGATACAGCAAGATTACTGTGAACATTCATCTTAGCGTTCTTATTCTGCCACTCATAGTTATAAAGATCAAAACCGTTACTGCAGTTATAAAGTACACAGTTATAAGCATCAACCCAGTCTGCGTCAGTTATACGAGGCGAACGCTGGTCGCTGTCGCCGACATAATTCTTCGCAAACGTCACTTTTCTTGCACCCTCGTTGATCATACCTACGTATACGTGAGCACCTTTTTCGTGAGGTGAATTTCCTTCAAGTGATTTACCAAAAATTGTGTTTGAAATTGTAATATATTCACCTGTCGCACGGAAGCCCATATCTATAGCCCACTGCATTGTACAATGGTCAATTATAACCTGCTTTGACGAGCCAATACTGAGCGGGTCAGACTGATAAAATGTATCATTAGGCATTACATCACCGCAGCGTATTCTGATATTTCGGATAATAACATCATGTGCGTTGCTAACAGTTAATCCATAACCCTTGAGCGTAATTCCCGGATACGGAGCAGTCTGTCCTGCAATCGTAACATTCGAGAACTTTTCACCTTTAATCGCAATCGGTCTGCCAAGATCTGTAAGGTCAATAACACCACCAACATCAAACACGATTGTTCTTGCACCCTTAACTTCTTCAAGACCATATGTTAATGAACCGGGACCGAAGTGCGAAAGGTTAGTAACATGGTAAACCTGACCTCCGCGGCCACCCTTTGAATAAGCGCCGTAACCCTCAACGCCGGGATATGCCTTAATGGCATCCATAGCTACTATAGTAAGGACGAAATCTTTGACCGCAGTCTTGCCGTTTACATTAGATGTTACAGTAAGAGTAACACTGGCGTTGTTCTGATCTCTGCCGGGTCTGTTAACAGCAACCGTATAACCATCCTGACCTGTTATTACGGTTTCTGAAATGTTTCCTTCCTCGTCATATTTATTCTCAGTTGTATAATTCGGCTTAATTTCAAGATATTCTTCGCCGCCGGCAGCCAATGACCAACTGAGATCTCCGTAATTTCCCTTATCGCTAAGATAAAAACTCTCCTGACGAATATTATCAATATCTACACCGCCGATGAAAGCATTATTTGCGTCATAAATCGCCTTTTCTTCATCAGACTCGGGGTCAAGTTCTTTAATATTGAGGCTGAAAGCCTTTGTATCACTTTTTGCGCCGCTCTTAATTGTCGCTGTCAAAATAACTTCCTGTGAATTAGCACCTGTAAACTTTGGTCTTGTAACAGTAACTTTACCTGTTGCATTATCAACAGACAAAATATTCGCATTAGACGAAGAATAGGTGTACACAGAACCATTTGCTCCGCTTAAAGGCATTTCAAAACCTTCCTCGACAGACGTTGGCTTAACAGTTGACGGCAAATCAAGCAGACTCTTATCCGCAGCTACCTGTTCTTCAGGATTAGAAGGAGGTAATTCCAAAACCTGAATATTCAAAGTCTTATTCACCTTTGCCAAGCCTTTTGTTACTGTCGCAGTCAAAGCAACATCAACAGCGGCAACACCCGAATATGCCGGCCTTGCAATCTTAACATAACCATTTGCATCAACAGTCGCTACATCTGTATTCGAAGATGCCCAAGTGATATCAGAACCAAAACTTCCCTTTACAGCAAGATTAAAGTCTTCCGTAACCTTACCTGCATCAACTCCGTCAGGAAGCGATAACGCAGCCGCATCAGCAGATACATTCTGCGCATCAACTTCAGCCGTATTGTTATCTATAACCTTAAGGTTCTTAATATAAACAGTACCAAGGCTCTTGGTATCGTTCTGAACCGCAAGACCGATACCCTGAATATATTCAGAAGCGCCCTGCTGCATCTTCATATTCTCGTGCGTATCAACGTTATTACCATTCTCATCAATTACATACGAAGAATATGTACCCTTGTCTGTATCAATATCGAACTTTATAGTATACCAGCTGTTTTCAGCCCAGTTGTTACTTCTCTCCTCAACCTTAGGAGTTGTAGTGGAATAGTCATACAAATTAAATCCTGTAGGTGTAACCGTAGCAGGATCTGTTGTATCCGAACCTGACGTCCAAAAATAAGTTTGTCCGAGATACGGAATAGCCTGAGCATTATTATCTGCATCGAGTACCTTACCATCAATGTAGTCCTCAATATTATCACATTGACTGTATGCAAACATACCAAGTCTGCCCGCCTTGCTGATATATACATCGGCAGATACGATAATCTTACCTTTAAGATTCATATCTTTTAAATCACGAACAGCGAAAACTCCATCATCACTTGTATCAAATTTTTCGTTCTTTTTACCGTTGACAATCTTCTCAAGCTTAAGCGCTTTACCGCTGCCATCAGGAGCATTCTCGACAGAAATTTTTGACTGTGCAGCTGCACCGCTCTTAGACTTCGCTTTTAAGAGCCAACCATCAACAGAAGTATCTCCTATATTCGCATTTTCAAAATCTTCATCAAGCAAATTTGCAAATGCAAGTTCAACTTCCCCCTCATCATACTGGAAGAAGTTTTCAGCATCAGCGGCATAAAGTCCTGTGCTCTCAGAACCATCCTCCGCATAAATTTCCTCTCTCATTTCGTCAGTTAAATCAACTTTAGTTCCGTTCTCATCAATCATATAGTTGAGTTCCGACGAGTCCTTGTCATCAGCCGTACTGTCTGACTGATTATCTGCCGTTTGTTCAACAGCCGCAGTATCCTTATCGCTGACCGCAAAAGAATACATCGGCACTGTCTGAAGAACAAACATAAGCGCAACAACCAGTGAAAGCACAGCTTTCAGACTTTTCTTTGCCATTATAATACCCCCTAAATAGTTTAGTGTTTAATAATTTATCAATTTAAGTATCAGCTTACAATACGCCACTGATAGATACTATACATTATAAAGCCTTTTACCCTAAAAGTCAATGAAATAAATAATTTAAGGCAATTTTGCAAGGCATTGTACAGTTATTTTGTTAGGAATTTTCCAAAATTTGTCGTTCTAAAATTATATGGAAACAATACCTAAAATCTGTAATATATTGGTCAGCACAATTATTGCGAGAAACACGGGACCGACATACTTAATTATTACATTAAATATTCTCTTGCGGCGGAATGCGGATGACAGTTCAATCTCATCCCGAATAGGCTTAAGACCGACAAGCCAGCCGAATATAATGCAGGTCACAAGTGCAGCAATCGGCAGAAGGAATGAATTTGCAATCATATCCACAAAGTCTAAAATTGAATATCCGAAAAACGTTACACCGTCCCACACGCCGAACCCGAGCGAAGCCGGGATACCGAGCAGACAAGATGCGACAACGCAGATTATAACCGCATAAACACGCTTCATTTTAAATAAGTCGCACACGCTGGAAATCAAAACTTCCTGTATAGAAATGTACGATGTAAGCGCAGCAAAAGCGACAAGCACAAAGAACTCACCGCCGACAACCGCGCCAAACGGTATCTGATTAAATACCTTAGGCAGTGTAATAAACATCAGTCCCGCACCTTGATTAAGCTGACTTTTATCAAGCGCAAACACCGCGGGAACTATCATAAATGTTGCTATAATCGCTATAGCTGTATCAAATATTTCAACATTCCTAACACTCTTTTCTATATCGTCACTCTTGCCAAGATACGAGCCAAACGTAATCATTATACCCATAGCAAGGGACATTGAATAGAACATCTGACCCAATGCGCCGACAATTGTCTGAAAACCAAAATTTGAGAAATCCGGTATAAGAACGTACTTAACTCCCTCCATAGCACCCGGAAGTGTCAGCACATATAGCGCAATTGCAATAGACAAAACAACCAAAATCGGCATAAGAACCTTACTTGCACGCTCAACTCCGCTTTTTACCCCCGCGACCAAAATAATTGCCGACAATGCAATAAACACCGCCTGATAAATAATCGGTTCAATCGGTTTTGACGTAAATTCGGTGAAAAAATCGCTGTTTGCAGCGCTTACTGTCAAGTTCTGTATATAAACCATAAGATACTTGAGTACCCAACCGCCTATAACACTGTAATAGCCGGATATTAAAAACGGTATAATAACCGTAAGCCAGCCAACCCAAGCATACTTTTTGCCAAAGCGGCTGTAGGCGCCGACCGGACTTTGCTTTGTCTTTCTGCCTATAGCTATCTCAAGCGACATAATCGAATATCCGAACGTTAAAACAAGTATTAAATATACAAGCAAAAAAATACCGCCGCCATACTTAGCCGTAAGGTACGGAAACCTCCAAATATTGCCGAGCCCGACAGCGCTGCCCGCCGCAGCGAGCACAAAGCCGAGTTTACTCGAAAAACCTTCCCTCTCCTTCATATTACATACCTCCAAATTTATATAACACTATTTTAACATAGATTATATAAATAATCAACCTAATTACCGTCAAAATTATTACTCCTTTAATTCTACCGCTATTGAATAATTAAATTTACGGTGTTATAATTAAATAGGAAAATTCGTAATATGAAGGAGCTTGTATATAATATGAACAAAAGAGAAAAGGCAATGGAACTGTTTTTGAGCGGCTATAACTGTTCACAAGCCGTAATAGGTGCGTTTGCCGAAGATATCGGTCTTGAATTTGATACTGCGGTCAGACTTGCCTCGTCGTTCGGCGGAGGAATGGGCAGGCTGCGGGAGGTGTGCGGTACCGTATCCGCGATGTTTATGATAATCGGTTTAAAGCTTGGATATGATGAACCCGGGAATTTTGAAAAAAAGACCGCGCACTATAAGCTGGTGCAGGAGGCCGCCGCAAGGTTCCGTGAGAAGAACGGCTCTATCGTCTGCCGCGAGCTGCTCGGTCTCAACCTGAAACCCGGTGAAGCTGACAGCTTTATACCCGAAAAGAGAACCAATGAATACTACAAAAAGCGACCGTGTGTAAAAATCGTAGGCGACGCTGCCGAAATATGCGATAAAATTCTCGCAGAACATACGAAATAATAAAAATGCTAATAAATTTAAAAAATAAGGGCTGTATCACTTTTTAGTGATACAGCCCCTTGCTAATGGATTTTTATTATTGAGCAGGTGTAAACTTAATGCCGTAAATATTAATTCCACTTGTAGCTGAATAAATCTTGACGATTTCATTTGCTTTTACGTTAAATGTCTTGTCTGCGGAACTGCCGGCTTCCAACGAAAGACCGCCGTCCAAAAGCGTCTCGCCCTGGTAAACGTTGAGCGTTCTCGCGGTTCCGCTGCTTGATGCATGTGCAGCAGCAACCGTAACCGTTCCCGCGACACCCGGCATAAATGTCAACATACGTGCGGAATCCGCTCCCGCATCTTTACCTGTTCCTCCAAGCTTTAGTCTGCCGGTTCCTGTGATTTCTCCGACTGTTTTACCACTGTCGTCAACTTCTATTTTAGAGGCATCTGTTGCATAAAGTACAAGCTCTTTATATTTTGTATTACTTATAACATAATTCTTTCCGCTATCCGCTGTCAGCACATCTGCCATTGACGTTGTATCAAAAAGCCATGTGGTCTCTGTATTAATCGCCGCAGACTCTATATAGTCACCTGCGGGCGGCTCTGCCGACGGAGGTGCAACGTCACCGAAAACGGCTCCGACCGTAATGTCTGAACTCGGCATAGTAAACGCATAATATCCATCATCACCGAGAACAAATTCAGCGCTCGGCTTCGAGTACATCGTTACCTTATCTCCTTCTTTTGTCGGAACAGCCTTAACCTTTACGGTATCACCCGGTTTTGCTGTCAGTTCCTTAACAAAAGTTTCTCCCTCAGCAATCTCAGCGATTAAAGCTGAAGCAGTCGGTGTAAACTTAATACCGTAAATATTAATTCCACTTGTAGCTGAATAAATCTTGACGATTTCATTTGCTTTTACGTTAAATGTCTTGTCTGCGGAACTGCCGGCTTCCAACGAAAGACCGCCGTCCAAAAGCGTCTCGCCCTGGTAAACGTTGAGCGTTCTCGCGGTTCCGCTGCTTGATGCATGTGCAGCAGCAACCGTAACCGTTCCCGCGACACCCGGCATAAATGTCAACATACGTGCGGAATCCGCTCCCGCATCTTTACCTGTTCCTCCAAGCTTTAGTCTGCCGGTTCCTGTGATTTCTCCGACTGTTTTACCACTGTCGTCAACTTCTATTTTAGAGGCATCTGTTGCATAAAGTACAAGCTCTTTATATTTTGTATTACTTATAACATAATTCTTTCCGCTATCCGCTGTCAGCACATCTGCCATTGACGTTGTATCAAAAAGCCATGTGGTCTCTGTATTAATCGCCGCAGACTCTATATAGTCACCTGCGGGCGGCTCTGCCGACGGAGGTGCTGAAGCCTCAGCGGGTTTTACCAACTCGACTGTTCCGCCTGTTACACCTTCATCAACTTTAACCGTATAAGATGATGCCGGAGCCGTTGAAGGTGCAGCACTCGGCTTTGTCGGCTCAAGAGTTGTACCATCAGGTATATATGCTACGGCTACTAACCAGCCGTTTGCGACAGATGAAATTCTTACATTTTCTTTCGCCTTAACATTCACTTCAATAATATCACCGTCAGCACCTACTATTCCCTCAGTCTCCGTATTACCCTGAATTACCGTGACCATCCAAGCCTCCGGAGCCTGACCTTTATAATATAGCTTCAATTTTCCGGATTTTGTAGCGCTTGGTATAAACTCCATTTCAGTGAGCTCTCTAAAGTTTAAAATCTGCGAAGTAAATATCATTCCGTCTGCAAAACTATAGTATCCTGGATAATTCGGGTCAAAACATTCCATAGCCGCCGCATTTTGCTCCAGCAGTACATCCTCATAGTTTATAGCTCTAGGACCTGCACTTGAACGCATATACAAGTTATCCATATTAACGTCTTCTATGTCAAACTTTGTTTTACTAGATTTTGCCGAATGTTCATAAAGCTTATTATAGTTATCTGCCGCTGTCCACGCCTTTGCGCTCTCCTGCGGAACAAGAGGATCAACCGGTGCAGCCGATGGTGTCGGTGTCGGTGTTGGTGTCGCTGTTGCCGCTGATGACGGAGCAGGAGACACAGAGCTATCATATATAATATCAATACCATATAAAAGCAGATTTTCAGTTGAACTGATTTTTATTGTATCTTTACCGCCTGTATATGTAACATGCTGAGTAATACTGTCACCGTTAACTTTAACGTCATGAAGCGTTGCAGAACTTGATTTAACGGTAAACGCTCTTTCATTGCTGTTTGAAGACTTGATATCAAAAACTATTTCACACGAACCAAGAACTTCAAAAGAAGCATCGTTCTTAAAGTCCATCGCTCTTGTATACTTATATTCAGAGTCACTGAACACCTCATTTGAGTCCTTAAATCCATTTGCTCTTGTAAATGTTATACCATCATAAGCCTTACCTTTTTCCACAGTTGTTAAATCTTTAAATGTCGGTGATGTAAAATACACTTGAGGCATCTTTTCAGGTGTTGGAGTAGGCGTTGGCTCTACAGACGGCGATGGTTTCGGTGTTTCAAATTTTTGCTCAAAGAGCGGTATAACCTTAACATTGCCGATTGCATCAGCCGGCATTACAAATGAGTATGTATCTGTCTCTTCATTATATTTAATAGCTGCCGGGTCAAGGGTAACCGTCTGCTCGGTTGTGGTTTCGCCTTCTGTAACAGATGCGAGGTATGTTATGCTCTTTATTCCCTCAAGAGTAAATCCCTCGGGAGCTGTGACTTTCAGGTTAACTGTCTCGCCTGCAATAGCTGTAGGCGGAACAGCAACGACAGAACCTGTCTTTAAGTTGCTCTCCGGATCTGTTTCATCAGGAAGAGTAATCTCAGCGCCGGTATAGTCCGCGTTCAATGACCAACCTGCATATAATGTGGTATTCTTTCTGATTGTTGTATTCGCAAAATCAAACTTCTTTGTTGCCTTATTGTCTGTGTACCAGCCGGTGAATGTATAGTTTGCTCTGGTCGGAGCAGCAGGCTCTGCCACCAAATTGCCCGACTGAACAGTCTGTGCCGCAACCGCGCTGCCGCCGCAGGACTCAAACGCAACTGTAACATCACCCTCTGCATACCAACCGGCATAGAGAGTCATACTCTTTGTAACCTTATCAGTATTAAGCGCCCACTTCTTTGACGAAATAAGCTGATCTGCTGCATCCTTTGAAGTGTACCAGCCGTCAAACTTCATACCCTCTTTTGTAGGATCTGAAACTCTTGAGCCAACAACCATATTCTGGGAAACAGAAACAGACTGACTTGTTCTTCCGTTTTCAAAGCTTCCGCCGTTTGCATCAAACGTAACGTTGTAGCTGCGCGAGGTTGATGAACCTCCACCGCCGCCTGATGTGCTGCCGCTGCCGTGGAAACCGCCGAGGTTACCTATTGTTCCGACGCTGTTTGTACCACCTGTTGAATCGGTTGCCTGCGGGAAAAGGATCTCCGCGCTTGCAGCGCCGTCAAGCATCTTAACGAGCTCCGCGCGGGTTATGGAATTCTTCGGTCCAAAGCTACCGTCCTCATATCCGTTTATAACATTCGCTCCAACAAGCGCGGTAACTGCGTTCTGCGCCCACGGTGAAATATCTGAGCTGTCTGTAAAGCTTAAAAGTGCAGTTGCATTTATATTGTATGCACGAACAATCATTGTTGCCGCTTCCTCACGGTTTACATATGTATCAGGTCTGAATGTACCATCCTCATATCCGCCGATTACGTTCTTCGCGACACACTTTTTAAGTGAAGGCATAAACCAATCGTCTTCAGAAACATCTGAAAAAGCTATTGCGGCTTCTTCGGTATATCCCTTTGAAACTGATATAACCTTTGCAATTTCAGCACGGGTTATGTTTTCGTCGGGTCTGAATGTACCGTCCTCATAACCGTTAATTACGCCGCTTGCGCTCCACTTATCAATAAGCGCCTCTGCCCAGTGACCCGATACATCACTAAATGTCTGAGCAGACACCGTAACGGCTGCAAAAGTCGTAAACACCATTGCAAAGACAAGCAGAAGAGCCAATGATCTTCTAAATCTGTTCATAACTATACCTCCTGTTATGTATTAAAAACTAAATTTTTACTATTTTATGTAATTGATTTTATCGGCAAATGCCGATAGCAATCTGATTTTAGACAAAGTATATTATACATCATTTAGCCGATACAGTCAATCAGCCGCAAATAAAGTGGCAAATTTTCATTAGTTTGTGGCAAATTTTCAATATAGCATAAATAAAAACGGGACGCACAAAAATGCGTCCCGCTGATTTATCGATTAATTTATATCAAAATTTATCGAAAATACTAATTACTCAACTACCGCCATCAACTTAATGCTGCCGTTAGCCATATAAATTACAACCTTTGACGGGTTAACGCCGTTAACATAGCTGTTAAGACCGTCTAAGAGACTTGCTCTGTCACCTTCGCTTGATGAATCGTAAATCTTTGTCTCGCTGCCCGTGTAATCATAGTTGAGAACCAATGAATAACTCGAGAAGTTCGAGGTCGAGAAGGTATACGGAGTAGCTGTCGGCTCATCGCCCTCTTCAAGATATTCGGGAACAACAACCAAGCCTTCTTCGGAACTTGATGAATATACACTACCGTAAATTACGCAATAATCAGCCTCGTTCCAGTTCTTTATGCTTGACTCAAAGTAAGTGTTGCCCTTCATTGCCTCGTTATACAGACAATACTTGCTTTCAAACGATGTAAATCCATCGCTGTCGCTGCCGGCTCTGTAAATATCACCGACTGCAGCAGCTCTCATAATGCTGTTTGAACTGCGCGAAATCCACTCATCAGTAACTGTCGCGAACTTACCTGTTCTCTTTGCTTTGTAGCCACTGAGCTGATACATTGTATCACCGGTGTCAGGATTGTTTGCCTGGCTCGGCAACGCACCCACTACATATATCGGTGAGTTCTCATCAACGGCATTTGATGAAGTATCGCCGTACAATACAACAACCTTTGCCGAATTACCTGTAGAAACGTCGAACGCCTCAGCGTAGTATGTCTTAGATGTACTGAGCGAACCTTTTTTTATGGTAAAACTACTGCTGTCATTTCTGTTGTCATCATCCGGTACACTGAAGATATAAGCGCTCGAAATAGTTATCTGCTCTGAGCTGCCTTCAGGTATGAGTTTGTTGCTCGTATACTTAACGGGTGTTCTACCGTAACTGAAGCGGCCGTCGCTGTAAAGCTTGTCGCTGACGATAGTCTGACCTTTGTCCAAAACCGTATCGGGTGTAACGGTATATATCGAATCAATACGATTTGAACCGCTCACACTACTTGTTGTATACTTGATAACCTGCTGAACATCCATATTGCCGGAGCCGGTTCTCTGATTTGCCGCGCTCTCTCTTAATGTATCGAGAACCTGCTGTGTTGAAGAAACCGTCTCACCGTTTATCGTAGTGCCTTTGTGTACATAATAATCATTCTTCGTGCCGCTCTGAGCCAAAATTCTCAACTGAAGGTCATTAATCGAAGCAAAGGACCCGCCGCTCGTGTTATACGCAATAAGATATCCGTAATTTGTGTTTTCTGTTGTAACGCTCTTGTTATACGCGAATACATTGCCGAGTATATCAAGTGCATATGTACCGTTGTCGCCTGTCTTAGGCATCTCAAGCGTTGTGTTGTTATTTCCGTTTGCCATCCACGGTGCAGCATCAGAGAACGGATACGACTTTCCGCCGATTTCCATCTCATCGCCCGAAATAACTGTAGTTACGCTGCCTGTAACCTTATCTGTAACTACAACCGCTCTCTTGTATTCACTGCCGCCGTTATAAGCGTGGTTTGACTCAGCGTAGCAAACAACGTTACCCGTGGCAATTGAGCTATAGCTAACCTTCTTGCCTTCCTTATCAACTATCTCAAGGTTCATATCGCTATCGGGATCAAGAATGAGCTTTGCCGCATTTCTTGTGGTATTATCTACTATTGAATACTCGCTTGACGACTTGCTTGTAACATAGTATACTTCATAATCCCAGATTGTGAGCATATCATACTTGCCGTCCTTGTCAGAATCGAGCAATGTAACGGTACCGACATTCGGAAGCATATCGGTCGTAAACGCACTTGAAGCGGCGTTGGGACCGTATAGCTTGCCGTTATAAATTACGATATTGTCACTTGCAAGATTTGCACTTGTAAGACGCTCAGCCTCACTCGGATAATACTTAATTGAAGTATTTGTCGTATCGTCTGAGTTAATCTGCTTTGAGTCAAGCTCAAGCGTCGCGTTGCTCTTTATATCGTAGCTGAACAGTGTACGAACTTCGTCGCTGCCTGTTGTCTTGGGATAATAGAAGTCAATCTGATATCCGAGCTTGTCCATAAGCTCAGCCGCCTTATCGGTCTGATATGTATGAACCTCATAAACCGATGAATTCGGCTCCTTAGCACGGATTTGGATTTGACCGTCACGCAGGTTTACGTCCGGATCCTCAAGGCTTGTAATATTGTTAGCCGAAATATATCCTGTACCCTTGATATATCCGAGGTAATCCGAAAGCAACGTCTTTGTTGTAAGAACTCCGTTTTCAACCAGCGGAATTTCAAGTGCATCATAGAGCATCTGAGCGATGCACGCACGTGATGCCGGCTTCTCAGCCGAACCGAGGTTCTGAGCGTTCTTTAAAAGGCCGATTGATGCAGCCTGCGACATATAGTTTGCGTACCACGGTGTTACGTCAACAGAAATCGCCGTGCCGTATCCGAGAGCGCATACTACCATCTTTACCGCTTCTTCATAAGCAACATTGTTCGACGGCTTAAACGTACCGTCCTCATAACCGTTTACTATACCCATCTTGTACGCGGTCGAAATATTCTTGATAGCCCAAGAAATATCCGAGTTTGAATCCGAAACATCACTGAACGGAAGCTCATCAGATGTTGCAGCGCCGATGTCGCCGTAGCCCATGGTTCTCATAAGCATAGCGCAGAACTCCGCACGCGTAACATCATTATCAGGCTTAAATGTTCCATCCGGATAGCCCGTAATAATGCCGAGCTGATTTAATGACGAAACCGCCTGAACATACGGCTCAGTGTCCGCAACATCGCTGAATGACGACGCGAAAACGCCAAATGATGAACAAATCATCAAAAGCGTCAATGCCAGGCATAATAACTTCTTAGCATTTTTCATTTTATACCCTCCATATAAATAATAATTATTTTCATAAAATTATGCATATAAAATATATACCTTTTTATATTTTATCACGCTTTATAAAAAAAGTCAATACACGCAGGTCCCGTTAAACTTCGTAAAACGCTTTTTATATTTTACAATACTGTAACAATTTTACAATAAATTAAATACGCGAGCCCGCACATCTATTCCTTGCTCCTTTTTTCAATGCGCATAAAGGTATCAGGTTCTACATTAACATCGCATCTGACATAAATTGTACTCTGCGGATGGTTTGCAACTTCAATTTCATTGCCGTCTTCGTCAGTCATATACTCGATAACCTGTTCGTGAAAATCACCGTACGGACGCAAAAACTCAATCTTGTTGCCCTTAAAGAAGCGATTTTTCTGAATGACCTTCGCCATTTTTGTCTTTTCGTCATAGCTCTGCACAACACCGACCATATCGTAATTTCTGATATACGAGCTGCTCTCGTAATGCTGCTCACTTCCTCCCGGTCTGCCGAAGTAAAAGCCCGTAGTATAGTCGCGGTGACTCACCTTTTTTACCTCGTCCATAAGCTTTTCGTCAAACTTATACTCTCCCGGTTCAGCGCTGAAATAGTTATCAATGGCAGTTCTATACGCTTTTACTATCGTAGCAACATAAAATTCGGATTTAACTCTGCCCTCTATTTTAAAGCTCGTAAGCCCTGATTTAATCAGCCTGTCCACATACGGCAGCATACACAAATCCTTGGAATTATATATAAACGTACCACGTTCGTTCTCAAATACCGGCATATACTCACCCGGTCTCTGCTCCTCCATAAGGAAGTATTTCCATCTGCACGGGTGTGCGCACTGTCCCTGATTGCTGTCCCTGCCCGCCATATAATTGCTGAGCAGGCATCTGCCCGAATACGATATGCACATCGCACCGTGAACAAACGCTTCGAGCTCCAAATCCTCCGGCGTTCGCTCACGAATTTCCTTTATCTCCCCGAGCGACATTTCGCGGGCAAGTATAACGCGCTTTGCACCCATCTTATACCACTCCGCGGCGCTTCTGTAGTTAACATTATTTGCCTGAGTACTTATATGAATATCAAGATTTGGCATAATCTCGCGCGTTACCGCAAACATCCCAAGGTCGGAAATAATTACCGCGTCAAGTCCCACGTCTTTGAGCTCGTTTAAAAACTCCGCGTACTTGTCCATATCTTTATTATGCGGAATAATATTCGCCGTAAGGTAAACCTTCGCACCATGCTTATGCGCGAACCGCACGCCCTCGGCGATTTCCTCTTTTGTAAAATTATCCGCCGCAACTCTCAGCGAAAACTCCTCTCCGCCTATATAAACTGCGTCTGCACCGTATTTTACCGCAATCTTTAACTTTTCAAGATTGCCTGCCGGCGCCAAAAGCTCCGGCTTTTTTATTGTTCCTTCATAACTCATCCGACTTTTCCTTTCCGTATAAAATGCCTGTTGTGTTTAATCTACTTAAAACGCACTTAAAGGCACATAATACTATGTGCCCAACACCCCGATATTAAATTGATTTTATTGCCTGTATTTTATGGCAGTATGTGCGTATACTGCCATAAAATATAATTTTTTAATACGAAACACCGAAATAATCGCATATACCGTTTGCTATGCTTTCGGCATATGCCCACTGATATCCTTCGTTTCCGAGTACAGCAGCGTCGGTCACGGTATCGATAAACGCAGTCTCAATAAGAACAGCCGTCATACTTGTATTCTTAATGACCGCAAATCCCGCTTCCTTTACACCTCTGTTTTGAAGTCCTATAGAACCTACTATATTGTTCTGAATATAAGTCGCAAGCTTCTTGCCGTCCGAATTACCGTAGTAATAGTACGTCTCGGTGCCGCTTCCGCCGCCCGCGTTACAGTGAATGGAAACAAACAAATCGGCCCCTATACTGTTTGCCAAATTGTATCTGTATGCAAGACTTGCGGAAGTTGATTCGGTCGAACAGTTGTCATAAAGCGAATTACGCGTCATAACAACATTAAATCCGCGCTCTTCAAGATAAGGCTTAACCTTGTCCGCTATATTGAATGTAATATCCTGCTCTCTCAGTCCGTTGCCGGTAGCACCCGTATCAACACCGCTGTAGTTATGCCCCGGGTCAATCACAATAGTACGTCCGCCGTTATTTGACGCAGGCTTATTGTAGCTTGGTCTGTTGTATACCGGCGGTCTCGGCGTCGGCGCCGGCTTAACTGTCGGCTTAGGCGTCGGTTTTGCTGTCGGCTTTACAGTCGGCTTAGCGGTCGGCGCAACTGTGGGCTTTTCGGTCGGTTCGGGCGTCGGAGTCGCTGTAGGCTTCGGCGTTACCG
>UQOT01000006.1 GCA_900542675.1 uncultured Eubacteriales bacterium
CACTGAAAATGTCCTCATCCGCCAAGTCACTGTCAGTTATAACCGATTCCGGTTTCGCGGTCGGATATGCCGAATTATTAGAAAGATCCGCTGCGTCCGTAACTTCATCGGGCACTTCAAGCTCACCGCCGTTTATAAAGCTGAGTGAATTATAAACCATCTGCGCCACGAAAGCTCTGTTCGCGTCCTTGCCAATTGCTTTGGTCGTATCCTCAAGCAATCCGTACTTATCGGCAACCGCCACATAGCCGGAATACCAATACGGACCCACATTTCTCAGGCTCTCATCTCCCGCGCCTGAAGAACACACAACCATTTTGACAACCTGCTCGTATGTAACAGGGTCAGCCGGAGCAAAGGTTCCATCCAGCATACCGTTTATAAAACCGTTTTCATAACAGTATGAAATATAGTTATTTGCCCAATAATCACTTGCAACATCGGAAAACGGAATTTCCGACGGAGTGTAATAGTCTGCGTTATAGCCGTTGGCTCTTGATAAAAAGGCACAAAACTCTGCACGGGTGGTCTGCGCTTCGGGAGCAAAGTTTCCGTCCTCACGTCCCTGAATAACCCCAAGATTGCTGAGCTTATCTACAGCCGTATAATACGAAGCCGTAATAGGTACATCGGAAAACTCTCTCGCAGACACCGACGCACACGGCATTGATAATATCAACATTGCTGCAATCAGCATCACCAATGTTAATATTCTGTGTCTCTGCATAATAGTATCACCTCTGAGTAATTTTGCGGAAGCTGCGCGGTGCGTATACATCACAGCCGAAATCCGCCGCATTTTACATCTTGTTTAACGCATACACAGTATAACACGCCTGACACAAAAAATCAAGCGAAAAAGCAAGATTTTAACACTTTTTCACAGACAACACAAAAAACAATCCCCCAAAAACCGCATTTTTTCACATCAAATATTTAGCAATATTTGTCATAACGTCAACATCTTGTGCGTAACGATATTCATTCGTACAAATATTGTACCAAAGTTCTGTAACACACATAAAATCTTTCTGTAACATTTCTGTAACATTAAGTTTTTGCAAAAAACACCCGTTTTGTCTATTTTGCACAAACAAATACTGTACCCACCATTGCAGCCTCAAAAGGCTCACCATAGGGGCCCTCCCACAACGTGAAAAAGCGGACTTTTTACAGTCCGCTTAAATCACGCTTTTTATTTATTCAGGAATTTTCGTATTACGTTACGCGCTATGGGGCAGGCGGTGCTTCCGCCGCTGCTGCCGTCGTTTTCGAGAATTACCGCAACGCATATCGTAGGATTATCTGCCGGAGCATAGCCGACAAACCACGCGTGGTCCTTGCCGGAGTCAGTCTCGGCTGTACCGGTCTTTCCTGCGACGCTTATTCCGCGTATCTGAGCATTCTTTCCGGTTCCGCTCTCCACAACGCCTATCATCATATCCTGGACATAGTCCGCGCACGCCGCACCCACACAGTCGTAGAGTATCGAAGGCTTCGACTGACCGACTACAGTGCCGTTATTCGTAGTCACCGTCTCAACAAGATACGGCTTCATCATTCTGCCGTTATTTGCAATCGCGCTGCCCATCATTGCAACGTGCAGCGGGGTCATAACAAGTCCTCCCTGCCCGATCGACACAAGCGCAGCGTCAAGATCTGACATACGCTTATACTGAATTTGGCTCTGCGAAACCGGTATATCAAAGTCAAACGACCTGTTAACGCCAAACTTTTCGGCCTCCACCTTAACGCGATCCGCCCCCATTTCATAGCCGAGCGTACAGAATGCATAGTTGCTCGAAAGCTCAAAAGCTTCCTTAACTCCTATATGACCGTGCTGCTCTTTGCCGTAGTTATACACAGTGACGTCGCCCTTTTCAAACTTTCCGTTATCGTCAAACGTCTCCTCAGTCAGACCGTTGTCGTAAGCTGCCGCTCCGGTCACAATCTTATACGTTGAGCCGGGCGGATAGAGTCCCTGAGTCGCCCTTGCCAGGAACGGTGAGCTCTCATCCTCCATCATATCAGCCCAGTTATCCTCTATTTTTTCAGGGTTATAGTCCGGCAGGCTCACCATTGCAAGGATTTGACCCGTGGTCGGCTCCATCGCAACTATCGCGCCGTTTCTGCCGTCTAACTGTTCATATGCGTATTCCTGAAGCTCATCTATTATCGTAAGATTTAAGTTATTTCCATAACGCAGCTCGCCGAGTGAAATGCTGATGTTACCCTTACCCAAAAGCTCATCATCCCGCGACATCTCAAGCTGTGACTTGCCGTACACCTGAGAGTAATATCCGATTACGTGCGAGTACAGCCGACCGCGCGGATACTTTCTTATTCTTGCATCACCGTCAATCTCAGTCTCCGCGAGCAACACACCGTCGGACGAATATATATCGCCGCGCTTTACGCTTTGCTCACTTTCCCACTGACGCTTGTTATACGAGTTTGTGGAAATATCGCCCGCCTTAAACATATTGAACCAAAGAAGGTAGGTGATAAGCGCCAAAAACAAAAATGAAATCGCAACGAGGACGCGTATTATTCTTTTATTTGCGTTCATGATTTTGCCACCTCGCTCCCGTTCTCGGTCTTAGCCGAAATCGCCTGAACAATTCCGAGCGACGCGAAGCTTATAACAATCGATGTACCTCCGTAGCTGACAAACGGCAGAGTAATACCGGTCAGCGGAATCATCTTGGTCACTCCGCCGATAATTATAAACGTCTGAAGTGCAAACATAACGGTTACACCGAAGCTCACTGCTTTGTCGAACTTATTTTCCGTCATAATCGAAATCTTAAAGCATCTGTATGCGATAAGGAAAAACAGCAGTATAATCGCAACACCGCCGAATATTCCCATCTCCTCGCAGATTGCCGCAAAGATAAAATCGGAGTGAACTTCGGGAATATAATACGGCGAGCCGTTGCCAAGTCCGCGCCCAAAATATCCGCCCGATGAAATTGCAAAAAGCGACTGAGTAATCTGGTAACCCTTACTTGCGATATCCGACCACGGGTCAAGCCACGTAGAAATCCTGACCTGAATATGATACAAAAATTTGTAGCCTAAAAAACCGATTATACCAAGTGCGCCTATGTTAAAAAACAACAGCTTTTTATCCGGCTCATATACATATACCATAAACAAGTAAATCGACATCATAACGAGTATCGTTCCCCAGTCACGCTGCAGCACAAGAAAGCCTACAAATATATAGGTAATCGCAAGAGCCGCCCATTTAGGCTTAATTTTACCGAACACCGGGCCCGACCACGTACCGCAGCAGTAGCACGCCAGGCACATAATGAACATAATCTTTATAATCTCGGACGGCTGAAAGCCAACAGGACCGAGACTAACCCAGTTTTTTGAGCCGTTTATCGTCTTTCCGAACACAAGCGTGAACATAAAAAGCGCCACGCCGATTAGGAAATAGACAAACCACAGCTTGTCCCAAACCTTAACCTTATAATACACAAAATACGCCACAAAAAACGCAATTCCGCCAAGCACTATCCATACAATCTGCTGAAAGCCGTATTTTATATTAATTCTACACAGCACAAGTACGCCTATGGACAAAAGCATAAATGTCATCAGCAGTATAAACTTATCGCCCATATGCCCTAACACAAGCGTCGAATACATTACGATAAACAGAACTATAACCGCGAAACAATTATAAAATATATTTAAATTATAATCCTTCGCTATAAACAGCAGCCCAAAACCCAGCAAATCGAGCAAAATCAGCAGATATGCGGGTTTTCTGTAATTGACGTTTCTTTTATTAAGTTTTATATTATTCATATTGCCAAGTCCCATTTTCTCACCTCAAAGGCTCGGGTTAAATATCAAACACAAAGTTCAGTCCGCCTATTGAAATCTCGTCCTCGGGGTCTAATATTACCTCATGCTTTATTCGCTGGCCGTTTACACGCGTTCCGTTTCGGCTGCCGAGATCCTCAAGATACCATTCGCCGCCCTCGTACCATATAATCAAGTGTTTCTGCGACACAAATTTTTCGTTAATCACAATATCACAGTCGGCGCCTCTGCCTATAACCGCCTCACCGTAAATAGTATATCTGCGCATCAAAGGCGATGTAAGTTCTACGCCGGACTTAACGGGGCGCAGACTTGCACAGGCCGTATCGCTTATACTGTTATCCTCAAAACGGCTCATCTTTTTAACATCAAGATAAATAAGCCGTATTACGAATATAATAAATACATATATAATAACCGTAAACACATAGCTGAGAATAGTCGAAATAAAACTAAATATGGTCACAGCATTTCCTCCTAATCTCTACGTTAGTATTCATTCCAATAATCGTCCTCGCCGCCGGCGTCCTCTGCGTTCTCATTAACTATTTTATGCTTCTTCTGCATCATCCATAATAGCAGAGCAAATATTATACCCACCGCAAAACAACCGAGATAAATATACATAACCGGCTGCGGCTCAAGCTTCATAGTTGAAAGCGGATTATAAAACGTCTCAGACGATCTGTAGCCGTTCTCGCCCGCGTCAAACTTAACCGGACTTACCTCGCACATTCTCTCGAATAATCTGTATAAAAACTCCGCCGCAGTCTTGCGGTCTATTCGGTTCTCCCTCGCGGTCAAAGCCAGCCCGTCGTTTATAATTCCTTCCCTCGCCCCGAGTGCGAGGTTACCGAGCGAAGTCTTTGCCATATACTGTATATCGGGATAGTTCAGGTAAATACTTGCGTACGGTCTGTCACTATCGCTGCCCAAATTAGGCTGAAAATACCCCTTGTAATCAACAAGCAGCTGAGTGCTGAGTGCGAATGTATCCTCAAGCCCCACCGCCGAATTGCCGTTAAACCTAAGTCCGCCTTGCTCGGAATACAGCTTTATACCCGCCTCGTCAATAGACGCAACGTACATCGATTGTGGGTCGGCCTCGTCAACATCGTTATACTTTGCTCTCGCATCGGTATCGACTGTAAACAGCATACCCGATACCACACGGGCGGCGTCATAGTTGGTATATTCGCTGTCCGGGTCAAATCTTGAACCCTTTGTCGCAAAGTAGTCCTTTGAAACCAAAAACTTTATATGCTCTTTTTCTTTGTCACCCAGACCGTCAATATCCGAAATCTCCGGCACGTTACTCTTTACTTTATAAAGACCGGAGCTGTTCGTCTTAAATTCAAGCGCTCGGTTCGCGCTGTCATATATACCGCCTATGTTAAAGTCGCGTCCGTCGCTTGTATTGTATACACTGTCAAATCTGTCCTCTGCAGGAATTGAAAAATTCACCTTAACCGGCAGCTTGTCTATATAATTATTATCTGAATTAAAGAAGTTTATTATATAGCCGTTGCCCTTGTTGGCTCCCATTTCAATCGTAAAAGTTCCGTATTCTTCGGTTAGCCTGTCACATGTCGCCATATCCATAATAATGCTGTGATTATTGTCGCCGATTAGTATTCGAATATACGATATATCGAAGCTGTGATTTAAATTCTGGTCAAAAACAATCCGCGGTGCAGACTGCTCATTAAGGTCTTTAATGATTATCTGAACAGGAATTGCTGCACTTTTATTTGGCTTTATTTCTTTTTCTCCTGCCATGTTCCAAAGCTCACTGCTCGTCCTGTCTGCTGCTGCAGCCGCGTCTTTTAAGTTATCATAATTAAGCACAGCCGTATTATTTTCTGCGCTAATCTCGGTCTTTGAATTTCTTATACACGCCGAAGTAATATATGCCGCAATGTCATTAACGGCGGGGCCGGTGGGCGAGTCGGTGCCAAGCCCTTCCAAAATCTCACCTAAATATTTTTTGTAATCGTTAACACTGCTGTAATCCCCGGTCTTTGAATAGTCAATTTTTATATTGGAAACCGCCTGTGCTCCCAGCTTTGCATCCTCCAAAAATCCCATTTTTATATACTTATCGTCAAGCGACGCAACAGTACCGAGTTCTGATGCAACATATCCACACGAGGTATCTGCATCTTGAAGCTTAGCATAATAAAGCGAACCGTTATGCTTTCCGCTGCCCGATTCAAGATATTCCGGTATGTAGTGTACAAGATAACTTCCGTCGTCAAGACGTACAAGGTATTGAATTTTACAGCTCTCCGGCGCCCAAGTCCACATATCATCACTCGGGCTCTGCTGCGGCGGGTGATAGTTCCCGTCTGTATGGTCGATATAATAATCATCCGCAGTGCGCCTAACCGCGTCCGGCGTCTCACTTATTCCAAACGTATTCTTAACGCAGTTCTGCAAATTTTCGGGCGTAACCGTCTTAGTATTGCCCGAAATCGGAGCGTTCGGGTTATTTCTGTCACGCTTACTGTACGCCAAGTACTGCCACCATATTATTTCCGACATCTTGCGCGACCAATCGTTTATGTCAAAAACAATCTTACCGCCGTTTTCACTCTCAAAATCCGTGGTATAGCATGCGCCGAAGCGACACAAATAGTTACTCAAGGCCATACGCTTCTCAGGAGAGAGCGTATCGGTTATATCCGTATATTCTTTTTTCTGTTCCTCGTCCGCAAACACTCCCGGCGAAAACGCCGCTGCAAGCACAAATACGAGCGTAAAACAAGTTAATATTCTCTTAAACATAGTACAATTCCTTTTTTAACAATATGTATTTTAATATTATACCACATTTTTCAAAAAATTCAATACATATTATAAACAAAACAGCGCATTCGCCATTCTCTAATAACTAATCGCTAAAAAAGGAGAGCCCCTAAAAGGACTCTCCTTTGAAAATCGTAATTTACGAATTATTCAGCAGGTGTAGCGCTTGCTTCCGGTGTAGCTGATGCGTCTGCACTTGCTTCCGGTGAAGCTGTTGCTTCTGCGCTTGCTTCCGGCGAAGCTGTTGCTTCTGCACTTGCTTCCGGCGAAGCTGTTACTTCAGGTGTAGGTGTTGCTGCCGGCTTAAGGTCTGTGTATACTCTGTCAAGGAGTGTAGCAGCCTCAGCTCTTGTAGCGTTATCCTGCGGTCTGAACTGACCGTTGTCACCTGTGAGGTAACCCTTCTCCGACATAGCTACAACGTATGTCTTAGCGTAGTCAGAAATCTGAGCAGCATCTGTGTATGTTACAGCGCTTGTTGAAGTCAAACCAAGCTGACGACCGATGATTGTAGCCATCTGCTCACGAGTGATGTTCTCATTCGGGCCGAACTCTGTAGCCGAAACACCCTGAACGATACCAGCCTCTGTAGCAGCAATTACATACGGTGCAAACCACTCGTCTGCCGGTACATCTGTGAACTGTGAAGTCTGCGATGTAGCTGTAAGACCGAATACGCCTACTGCAATCTTTGTGAACTCAGCGCGTGTGATATTAGCCTCCGGAAGGAAGGTTGTAGCAGTTGCGCCGCTTATGATACCATCATTGTAGAGGTCCATAATATAGTCATAGCCCCAGTAATCAGCCGGTACATCTGTAAATACAGTTGTAACTACAGGCTCTGCCGAAGCTGTCGGCTCTGTTGAAGCAACCGGTGCCGAAGATGTCGACGGACCTTCTGTCGGTGTCGGAGTTGTTAATTCACCGCCTGTGCCTGTGGTAAGACCCGAGTTATGACTGTTGGTACCCTGCTTCTTAACAGTGACATCCTTGTTTGTGGTGCCCTTGCTGTCAAACTCTACAGCCTGTGTATTACCCTCATCGTCAACATATATTGCACTTATCTGAACTGTCTGGCCAACCTCAAGTGTTGAAGTCGGAAGTACAACCTTAGCTGATTTTGCGTCTTCCTCAAATGTAACCGGAACTACAGTCTCATTATCACCAATAACCATCTTTATTTCAACCTTCGGATCCTTGGTAACATCTGTTCTCTTAACTGTAACAGTAAGGTCCTTGCCAACTGTGATAGAACCAACCGAAACCGTAATCTTGTTCGGTTCAACTGACGGCTCTACTGAAGGCTCAACCGACGGCTCTACCGAAGGCTCTGTCGACGGAGCAGGTGTGTCATCGCCAACTGTAATTGTCAGAGGTACGAATGTTGGTGCCATATCAACAAATGTGCTGTCCGCACCGTTAAACTTACCACCTGTAACTGTATAAGTGCCTGCCGCCGCACCATCCTTAACCTTAAGTGTAATTGTACCTATTGCTTGATGTTTTGCATTATCCTTAGGATAAATTGTTGCAGCCATTGTACCGAAAGCAAAAACACCATCACTTATGCCACTTGTTGCCTCCCAGTCTGAAGCATTCTCACCAAAATCATCCTGATAATAAGTATATGCAGCTGACTGATATTCAAATACATTTGAGTCAAAAACAACATCAAAACCTACAACGTTGCTCTTTATACCCTTTTCACCATAAATATCAGCTGTAATATCAATTGTTGAACCAGGTGCAACAGTTGTTGCTGCAGATGTAAACTCAACTGTAACCGGAACTGTTTCATCAGCTAAAACAACACTTATTGACATGATACTCAAAATCATGGCAACAGTAGCTACTATAGCTGTGATTTTCTTTAAACTCTTCAAAATTATTGACTCCTTTCAAAAACCAATTAGTTTATTCCAAATTTTACTCTATCGGAAATTTATCAATCTTACCAGCCTTACGCTTCATAATAAGTAATGCATCACCAGAGTTAACATCATTGTCGCCGTTAACATCCGCTGCCTTAACCTGAGCCTCAGTAAAATCTGTATCGAGCTTGCCCGCTTTACGCTTCATAATGAGCAATGCATCGCCTGAATTTACTTCGCCGTCACCATTAACATCACCCAATGTAACGTCGTCACCGCCGCCCTGTATAGCATTAGCGAGCGAATACGATGCAGCGTCAGGTGTTTCAACATCGGTACCGCCTATCTTTGCAACAATGATTGAATTCTCATTGTATTCTTTTTCACCAGTACCTTTCTTAAGCTTAAAGGTATATGTACTCTCTGCCAGACCCGCATACTGGTTGATATAACCTATCGGTGTTTCGGTTTCTGTTTTAAAGCCGACGTTATTATTCTGATCGCCTGTAATCTTCGTAATATCATATACAAAGAATGACATCTGGCTCGGTACATCCGTAACAGTAAAATGAACGTTTACGGTATAATAGCTGTCATCAAATGTAGCCGTAACTGTATCGATTTTAACCTTTGAATTTGTAGGAACATCAGCAACTGCCGCAGCAGCCTCTGCTGTTTCGTCAGCTTCCTCAGTTAAATCCGCAGCCGTAATCTCTTCGGTCTCAAGCGGAATCACTACTTCCTCAACGACCTCTTCCTCAACAGCTTCTGCCTCCGGATCTGCAACAACGTCCGAAACGACTGTTTCAGGCTCCTGAACCTCTGTTTCCGCTTCATCAGCAAACGCAAGCGAAGCCGTAGCGGAGAATACCATCATCGCAGCCGTAAGAGCCGCGCCAAACTTAAAAATATTCTTCTTCATTTAATTCATTTCCTCCTAATTTTGTAATGTTTTTATAAATCGTCGATTTCTTCCCAATTAAATCTGCAATTTTAAAACGCCAAAATTCGAGGTTTTCCTCCTTTCCCCTAAAATATGTGAACAATGCGTAAAATGGGCTTGTTCGCCCCCGCCAAAAGCGGTTTTTGGCGCAAACCAAACGCATTTTATTTATTTTTCTTATATTAATACGTTAGTATTATACTACGTCTCAATGAAAATTTCAAGCTTTTTTTAAAAAATTCTTATTTTTTTTCAAAATTATTAAAATCAGTTGACAATTCGGTTATTTGGGATATAATTACCTATATGAAACATTCCGAATTATATTTAAAATTTCTCATAATATCAATATGCATGGCATCGGTTGCTTTGTGTTCCTGCGGGATTGTTCCGCACGGTACAACCGGCACAAACGGAGGCACATATACCGAATTTATTCTTGATACGTTCTGTTCGGTTACGGTTAATTCCTCTGATGAAAACTCTGGCGAAATTGCCGAGTACGCTTTTTCAGCCGCGCGGGAAATTCAGAAAAGCACCGACTTTTACGACCCCGACTCCAATGTATCAAATTTCAACTCGGCAGCAGCGGGCGAAGCCGTATCGCTTGATGATTATACATTCGACATAGTTCGTCTTGCGCTTGAGGTTTCGGAAAAATCGGGCGGAGCTTTTGATATCACAATCGCCCCGGTAAGCGAGCTTTGGGATTTTAAGTCGGACAACCCGAAACCTCCCGATGATAAATTGATAAAAGAGGCTCTCAGCCTTGTAAATTGTAAAAACCTCGTTCTTGACGAAAATGCACGAACACTAACCAAGCTAAAGAGCGGAGTGAAAATTGACCTCGGAAGCTGCGCAAAAGGCTATGCCTGCGAAAAAATTCAGCAGCTAATCGCCGATAAATACCCAAATGCATATGTCCTGATTGATTTTGGAGGTAACATCGGCGTCTGCGGAAATAATCCGAAGCATAAAGACGGGCATACAACAATCGGAATTCAAGAGCCGTTTAAAGACACAGGCGTATATAACAGAACTGCCGATATATATTCCGGGCAGAGCGCAGTAACGAGCGGAACATATCAGCGGCATTTTTACTTCGGCGGCAAAAACTATCACCATTTGCTTGACCCCAAAACGGGGTATCCTGCCGAACCGGGCATAGACAGCGTGACAATTATATCAAATTCGTCATGTCTTTCGGACTGTCTGTCAACCGCCTGCTTCATCCTCGGCGAGGAAAACGGCGCTGCTCTCGCCGAAGCTTACGGCGCAAAAGCGATTTGGATTAAAGGAGAATGAATTATGAAGATAATAACTAACGCAGACATACTAACTATGGACGCAGAAAGCCGCGAAATAAAAAACGGATATATCATAGTAGAAAACCACACCATAACCGCTGTAGGTGAAATGCGAGACTGCCCCGATGTTTCAGATGCTGAAATAATTGACGCGGGCGGCAGACTTGTTACTCCGGGTCTCATTGACGCACACTCTCATATTGGTATGTGGGAGGACAGCCTGTGCTTTGAAGGCGACGACGGTAATGAGGATACCGACCCCTGCACTCCGCAGCTGCGTGCGATTGATGCGATAAATCCACTCGACCGCGCGTTTTCGGAAGCGTTTGACGCCGGGATTACAACTGTAATAAGCGGCCCGGGAAGCGCAAATCCCATCGGCGGGCAGCTTGCGGCAATTAAAACGTACGGAAAGCGCATTGACGATATGGTGATTAAAGCTCCCGTCGGAATGAAGATTGCCCTCGGAGAAAATCCTAAATCGGCATATAACGAAAAAAGTCAAACACCGACAACGCGTATGGCAACCGCGGCGATTATACGTGAAAATTTTTCTAAAGCGCTTGAATATGCGAACACATTAGAAAAATACAATAAAAACCCCGATGAGGAGGAAAGGCCGGAATACGATGCAAAGTGCGATGCTTTAATACCGGTACTGCGCGGCGAGCTTCCGCTGCACGCCCACGCGCACCGCGCCGACGACATATTTACCGCAATACGGATTGCGAAGGAATTCGGTCTTAAGCTTGTACTGGTACACTGTACCGAGGGACATTTGATTGCCGATGAACTTAAAGACGACGGATATCCGATACTGCTCGGTCCGATACTGACCGACCGCAGCAAGCCGGAGCTTAAAAATCAAAGTGAAGCGGCTCCGGGTATACTTTCCAAATACGGACTTAATACAGCAATAATCACCGACCATCCCGAAACGCCCGAAAAATACCTTACGCTATGCGCAGCTATGGCGGTCAAGCACGGAATGACACGCACGGAAGCCCTGCGCGCAATAACAATAAATCCCGCAAAAATATGCGGTATCTCAGACAGCGTCGGTTCAATAGAAACGGGCAAAGACTCAGACATAATAATATGGAACGGCGACCCATTGGATATTATGACCTCGCCGTATCAAGTAATAGTATAAAGCCTTATATTGCAGCGCAAAAAAGTGGTGATGTATTTATGTATAATTCACAGAATATCGTAAATCGAATTAAAGAATATGCTAAATCGAAAAATATTTATACAAGTAAAATGTTAGACGATTGCGGTTTGAGTAAAAATACCCTTTCTTCAATGCAATCGAGGGGCAGTTTTCCTCAAGTTGATACGTTGGCGAAAATTGCCGATTATCTCAATTGTTCGATTGATTATCTTCTCGACAGAACGGAAAAAATCGAAGTAAACAAATAGCATTTGCGGGACTCTTTGACAGTCTGACGCCCCCTCGCAAGAGGGGGCGTTGTTATTATTCTTTTGGAACTGTTGCCCAGTCCTTGTCGAACTTTTCGATACCGATATCGGTCAGCGGGTGCTTGAGCATCTGCATAATTACGCCGTACGGTACTGTTGCGATATCACAGCCGACTCTTGCAGCATCGATAACGTGAATCGGGTTTCTGATTGAAGCTGCTATAATCTCGGTCTTGATGTCCGGGTCATTTGCAAATACTTCAACGATTTCCTCAATCAGGTTCATACCGTTTGTGCCTATATCATCAAGTCTGCCGAGGAACGGGCTTACATAAGTTGCCCCCGCCTTAGCCGCGAGAAGCGCCTGTGCAGCCGAGAATATAAGCGTAACGTTTGTCTTGATGCCGAGAGCGGTCATCTTCTTGCATGCCATAAGGCCTTCCTTGTTAAACGGTATTTTGATTATGATGTTCTTATGTATCTTTGTGAGCGGGATAGCCTGCTCAACCATTTCATCGGGGTCCTTTGCGGTAACTTCCGCACTTATCGGACCGTCAACGATTTCTGTAATCTCCTTAACAACATCCTCGAACTTTCTGCCCGACTTCGCAATAAGCGACGGATTTGTTGTTACACCACAAATTACACCCATATCATTGACTTCTTTGATTTCGTCAACAATGGCTGTATCAACAAATAACTTCATTTCAATCAATCTCCTTTTTAATTATATATTTTTGTATTTATTTATCAATTCCCTCACGGTCTCTACCGCAGGCCCGCCGGTCAGCTTACGCTGATTGACGCAGGTAGTAAGCGATATCGCATCATATATATCATCGTCAAAAAGCTCCGAAAAGCTCTTAAACTCATCCATCGTGAGCGCGTCTATAACCGTGTCCTTTGTAAGGCAGTATGCCACCATTCTGCCTACAACCGCATGCGCATCGCGGAACGGAAGTCCGTGCTTTACAAGATAATCGGCAACATCTGTCGCGTTAGTAAAGCCACCCTTTGCACCGCGCAGCATATTATCCTTATTGACCGTCATAGTCGAAAGCATATTAGAAAATACCGGCAGGCACATCTTGACTGTGTCAACCGCGTCGAAAATCTGCTCCTTGTCCTCCTGCATATCCTTATTGTATGCGAGAGGTATACCTTTCATTACAGTAAGCAGCCCCATAAGGTCTCCGTATACCCTGCCCGTCTTACCGCGGGCAAGCTCCGCCACGTCGGGGTTCTTCTTCTGCGGCATAATGCTTGAGCCCGTGCTGTAAGAATCGTCAAGTTCAATAAACCGAAACTCGTGCGAGCTCCAAAGTATAATCTCCTCCGAAAGACGGCTGAGATGCGTCATTATAACAGACAAATCAAAGGCCAGCTCCAGCACAAAATCTCTGTCAGACACGCCGTCAAGGCTGTTCTGCGTAACTCCGTCAAATTTAAGCTTCCGGGCTACAAATTCGCGGTCCAAATCATATGTTGTTCCGGCGAGAGCTCCGCTGCCGAGCGGCATAACATTAAGCCTCTTTCGGCAATCTAAAAGACGTTCACTGTCGCGGCGGAACATTTCATAATACGCCATCAAATGATGCGCGAGTGTAATCGGCTGTGCCTTTTGAAGGTGCGTATAACCCGGCATAATCGTTTCAAGATTGGCTTCGGCAATATTTAGAACCGCACGCTTTAACATATCAAGGTCGCCGGTAATTTCATCAATCTCATCACGCAGGTACATTCTGATATCAAGTGCCACCTGATCATTGCGGCTTCTGCCTGTATGCAGTCTCTTGCCCACATCGCCTATTCTGGAAATCAGAATAGTTTCAATATTCATATGAATATCTTCCGCATCAATTAAAAATTCTACCTTGCCTGTCTCAATATCGTCTTTTATCTCTCCGAGCGTCTTAACTATCAAATCGGCGTCCTCTTTTTTGATAATCCCCTGACGACCCAGCATCTCGGCGTGAGCCTGACTGCCGAGAATATCCTGTGCGTACATTCTCGCGTCAAATCTTATTGATGAATTAAAATCATCAACCAATGCATCAGTGGACTTTGAAAAACGTCCGCCCCATAACTTTGCCATTTATTCTCTCCTTAAATCTAACGTTAAATGAACACATACGCCAAAATATTCTATTACATCACATATCACTTGCATTGGCGGCGGGCGGATATTATCCGCCCGTTTTGAGTCCTGCAGGTTTGGACGAAATGTGCCAAATTTTATTTGTCAAATTTTTTGTTCATTAATGCACGAACCTTAAGCGGCAGACCAAACAAGTTGATAAATCCTTCGCTGTCCTTATGGCTGTAAAGCTCGTGGCTGTCGCCGAAGCTTGCAATATCCTCGTTATAGAGTGAATACGGCGATTTAGCTCCCGCAGGTGTTGCACTGCCCTTATAGAGCTTAAGCCTTACTTCACCGGTAACTGTTTCTTCCATCGAATCAACCATTGCCGAGAGCGCCTCTCTGAGCGGTGTATACCACTTGCCGTCATATACAAGCTCTGCAAACTTAATCGCTGCCTGACGCTTAAACGCCTGTGTGTCACGGTCAAGGCAGAGATACTCAAGCTCCTGAATAGCAGCATACAGAATTGTGCCGCCAGGCGTCTCATACACGCCTCTTGACTTCATTCCGACAAGTCTGTCCTCAACGATATCAGCAATACCGATACCGTTCTTGCCGCCGAGCTCGTTGAGCTTCTCAACCAACGGACGCGGCTCCATCTTCTTGCCGTCAAGCGAAACGGGAACTCCCTTTTCAAAACCTATCGTAACATAAGTCGGCTCGTCCGGAGCCTTCTCGGGCGATACGCCGAGCTTTAAAAGGCTGTCGAGCTGAGGTTCGTTAGCCGGATCCTCAAGATCCATTCCCTCGTGACTGATGTGCCATATATTTCTGTCTCTTGAATACAAATCCTTCTTGGTAACCGGGATTTCGATGTTGTGCGCCTCAGCGTAGTCAACAGCGTCCTCACGCGATTTAATATCCCAAATTCTCCACGGAGCAATAATCTTAAGCTCCGGTGCAAGCGCCTTAATCGTGAGCTCAAAACGCACCTGATCGTTACCCTTGCCGGTCGCGCCGTGACAGATTGCAACAGCGCCCTCTTTTTTAGCTATCTCAACAAGTCTTCTTGCGATAATCGGACGGGCGTGCGAAGTACCGAGCAAATACTTGCCTTCATAAACCGCACCGGCTTTAAGCGTCGGGAAGATGAAATCAGCTACATACTCATCGCGCAAATCCTCAATATAAAGCTTTGACGCGCCTGCCTTCTTCGCTCTCTCCTCAAGACCGTCGGTTTCCTTGCCCTGACCTACATCACCGCAAACGGCAATAACGTCATAATCGTAATTCTCCTTAAGCCACGGTATAATGATTGACGTATCAAGACCGCCCGAATACGCCAATACAACCTTTTCCTTTGCCATTTTAAAGACCTCCAACATTTACAAATTAATTAAAATTCTGTGTACTTGTCTATTATATAACAAACCTAAGAATTTTGCAACAATAATTTAAAAAATTAGCAAAATTTAAAAGGCCCGCAAAAATACGAGCCTTAGCAATGATTAGCAGCGTAATTCGTCCGGAATAATATAAGATAATCTTTTTATATTCACATTCACCTTTTTATACTGCCTTCACGAACGTATACGCCGCTTCCCGGAAGCCGCTCGCCCGGGGCTTAAAGACTACGCCGACTTTTTAACCGCAAAATACAAGTAAAATGCTATATACGGCATTATACAGCGGGGAGTTCCGCTGCGGCGAATACGATTTTATGTTTTACTGTTTTTCCCGGTTTTGGCTATTGCGGCACAGAACACTTTCGCCGCACCCGCCTGCTTTAAAACTCTGGCACACTCATTCATTGTCGCGCCTGTCGTGCATACATCGTCAGCCACAAGAATTGTCTTGCCGCGAAACAGCTCCGCGGACTTTCTGAGTGCGAAAGCGCCTGAGAGGTTCATAAGCCGCTCGCTCCTTGAAAGCTCACTCTGTTTTCTTGTTTTACGCACACGCTTCAGACTGCCGCGAATATACTTTGCTCCTATACGCGGCGCAAGACCCTCGGCAATAATTTCTGCCTGGTCAAAATCTATTTTTCGCATTCTGCCGCTGCGCGGCGGAACAGAAACCACAATATCAAATTTTTCGCTTGCAAAATCATTTTTAATCATCATTTCAATAAGAGCGCAAAATGTGCCGACAGCTCCCAAATATCGGCCTTTCTTTAGATACACAATCGCACTCTTCGTGTTGTCGTCATATTCAAGCGGTGCGGTAATCCTGTCATAATACACCGTCTCTTCGCTTTGCCTTATTTTATAGCAATCACCGCAAAGCTTGTATTTGGGGTTATCAAGAGGTGCACCGCACTTTACGCAGCGCTCGGTATTTATGCAGAATGCAAGCTTTTTCATACATTCGCCGCAGATATAAACCCCTCTGTCACTGTGCGGCATACCGTTTTTGCAAAATGCGCAGTTATTTGGATATATAATGCTCAAAACACTGCTTAAGATTTTCATATTATCCTCCAAAAGTTCGGGCGAAACGTTTGGCCTATTCTTCCTCTTTCAGATTTTCCAAAGCCACTCTCACCGCTTCTATAACAAAAGCTGAAAAAGTGCAGTTGGTACCCTTTGTTGCCATTTCAATCTGATTAATCAAATCATTGGGAAACCGAATACATTTGTTTGTTGTAGGTGGTATACTCGGTATTTTAAATTTCTTCATGTAATACACCTCTCAATCTATAATGTATTACAAAATGTATCTGTTGTATGCATTGCAAACGCATTGCATTTTTTCATAAAATTGTAATCCGCTGTTTTACTGAATATAATAAGCACCCTCTGCCGTATTTGCGCAGCAGAGGGTGCCTTACAGAACATATTTTTCAACAAAATTAAGGAGCGGCAAGCTGCCGCTCCTATTATAGAAAACTATTTTATAAGATTTGCAATAAAGTCAACAAGGTTGAACTTCATAACAAGACCCGCAAAAACGATTGAAACCATCGAGAGCAGCTTTATCAGAATGTTAACCGAAGGACCCGATGTATCCTTAAACGGGTCGCCAACAGTATCACCGACAACCGCAGCCTTATGATTGTCACTGCCTTTACCGCCAAAGTTTCCGGCTTCAATATATTTCTTGGCATTATCCCATGCGCCGCCCGAATTTGCCATCATAATTGCTACAACAAATCCCGAAACGAGTGCACCGGCAAGCATACCTACAACGCCGTTAGGACCGAGCACGATACCGACAACGATAGGAGCAAGTATTCCGAGAGCAGCCGGTAAAATCATCTCTTTAAGCGATGAACGCGTACAGATATCAACACAAGTTGCATAATCCGCTTCAGCCTTGCCTTCCATAAGACCCTTAATCTCTTTGAACTGACGTCTTACTTCAACAACAATCTTCTGCGCCGCACGTCCTACAGCCTGCATTGTAAATGCGCTGAACAGGAACGGAAGCATTGCACCGACAAACAAGCCGATAAGAACCGGCGGGTTTGTAAGCTCAAGCTTGAGCATAGACGGAGAAATCTTTTCGGTATACGAAACGATGAGAGCAAGTGCCGTGAGCGCCGCACTGCCGATAGCAAAGCCCTTACCTGTTGCAGCTGTTGTATTTCCGAGTGAATCAAGTGCGTCTGTACGGTCGCGAACCTCAGACTCAAGTCCTGCCATCTCAGCGATACCGCCCGCGTTATCCGCAACCGGGCCGTAAGCATCTGTTGCAAGAGTTATACCGAGTGTCGCAAGCATACCGACAGCCGAAATACCTACGCCGTAAAGACCCATATTAAAGCTGCTCGCACCGCCTGCTGCAAAGTAGCTGACAAGGATTGATATACCAACAATGATAACCGGAATAGCCGTTGAATTCATACCGAGGGCAAGACCGTCGATAATAATCGTCGCGCTGCCCGTCTGAGATGAGCCTGAAAGCTTCTGAGTCGGCTTATATGAATCCGATGTATAATACTCTGTGAAAAATCCGATAAGTACGCCGGCAATAAGACCAGAAACAACCGCCCAGAACACGCCTGTGTTATCCGGCAGGATTGTATAAATAAGGATTGCCGATGCAACAGCCGAAATCGCTGCTGAAATATATGTACCGCGTCTGAGTGAACCCAAAAGGCTCTTCTGATCTGCGCCTTCCTTTGTTGATACAAAGAAGGTACCGATAATCGAAGCAATAATACCGATTGCCGCGATAAGCATAGGAACGATAATACCCGAAAATCCGAGTCCTGCCGCTGTGGCAAGCGCACCCGTTGAGATAATCGAACCTACATATGATTCATAGAGGTCAGCACCCATACCTGCAACGTCGCCTACGTTATCACCAACGTTATCTGCGATAACAGCCGGATTACGCGGGTCGTCCTCAGGTATACCTGCTTCAACCTTACCAACAAGGTCAGCGCCAACGTCGGCTGCCTTTGTGAAGATACCGCCGCCGACACGTGCGAACAGCGCCATTGAGCTCGCGCCCATACCGAATGTCAGCATAGCCGCCATAATCTCATTCGGAGTCTTTACGATTGCCTTTAAGATAAGGAACCATACGCTGATATCAAGCAAACCGAGACCTACAACGGTAAGACCCATAACGGTACCGCTTGAGAACGCAATTTTAAGACCCTTGTTAAGTCCCTGTCTTGCGCCGTTTGCAGTTCTTGAGTTAGCATATGTTGCTATCTTCATACCGATAAATCCCGAGAGACCCGAGAAGAAACCGCCCGACAGAAAAGCGAACGGAACAAACCACGTAAGCATTCCCGCAGCAGCCATACAGCAAATGATGACAAGCATTACAATAAAGAATATTGCAACTGTCTTATACTGTCTCTTTAAATACGCCATCGCGCCCTTTCTTATTTTTGACGCAATATTTGCCATCTGTTCAGTTCCTTCAGGCTGTGTCTTTACCCAATAGAACTTGTAAGCCGCAAAAGCTAGACCACAGACAGCAGCCGCCAAAACAATCCACGGAGCAATATTTACAATACCCATATAAAACCCTCCTATATAAATAATTATGCTTAAAATATATAAATATAAATTTTTTCAAAGGTTTGTTACAAAATTAACATATTATCCCATATTTCTACGTTTTTATTATACATAATCAACACAGCATTAGTCAAGAATTTTATTATTTTGTAACACAATTGTAGTAAAAAACGTAAAAAATTGGGGCGGATAATATACGCCCTCCCACTATATAAATTATATTTTTGCAATATAAATTAAGAGGTGTATCAATATGAATTTTAAACCCAAACCTACAAAAAAGAAAGTTCAGGCAAGTTATAAGACATTATATATAAAAGATGAATTAATTGAAAAAATCAATAAAATAGCCGCTGATAACGAAACGAGTTTCAATAACGTTGTTATAAGTATTATCGAGGATTTCTTTGAAAGATACGAAAAATAAAAAGCGATAAGTTTGGCTTATCGCTTTTTGGTGGAGATGAGGAGAATCGAACTCCTGACCCCCTGCTTGCAAGGCAGGTGCTCTCCCAGCTGAGCTACACCCCCGTAAATTGGTGCCGGTGATCGGGGTCGAACCGATACGGTATCACTACCACAGGATTTTGAGTCCAGCGCGTCTGCCAATTCCACCACACCGGCATTTCGATCGACACGCATTATATTATAACACAATTTTTCTTAAAAATCAAGGATTTTTTGAAATTATTTTAATTTCTCTCCGCGGACGGGCATAAATCCTCGCGCGGCAGACGGCGGAAAAACCTTACAGCAAAAAACAGGGCGGCAAAAAACGACAGCACATTTGCAATCGGCTGTGCCTCCTGTATACCGTAAAGTCCGCGTACACGGCTCAGGATAAGCAGCAGCGGTATAAACAGAAGTCCGCTTTTAAGCGATGACAAAATTGCCGCGCTAAGTTTGCAGCCCGCGGTTTGAAGCTGCATCTCCGTCACGGTTCCGAGCGGCTGAAACAGGAGCGATATACACTGAAGCTGCAGCGCACGTGTTCCGATTTCTATAACAAGTTCATCGTTTCTGAATTTTTCAATGACAATAGGCGATGCACATAGCATTACAGCAGCAAGCGCAGTGAGCAGAATTTCAGACGCAATCAAAGTAAAGCGATATGCCTTCCTCTGCCGTTTATAAAGTCCCGCGCCGTAATTGAAACCGCTGACCGGCTGAAAACCCTGACCGATACCGAGTCCCACAGAGAACACAAAGAATATTACGCGCGATACTATACTCATCGCCGCCACGGCCTCGTCGCCGTATACCGCAGAACAGCTGTTTAAAAGCACGGTTGACATACTTTGAAGTCCCTGCCTCAGCATACTCGGCAGTCCGGTTGTTATAATCTCAAAATAATCACTGAATTTAAACGAGACATACCTCGGCGAAATCTTTGTCTCAGCTCTGCCGCTTAAGAACATAAACAGAAGTATTAAAAACCCGATTATCTGCGATAAAGCAGTCGAAAGTCCCGCGCCTGCAATACCCATATTAAATCCGTACATAAGAATAGGGTCGCCCGCAATGTTCAAGATTGCCCCCGCCATCATTCCTATCATACCAATTGACGCCTTGCCCTCATAGCGCAGAATATTATTCATAACAAAACTTGCAAGCATAAAAGGCGCAGCAGCCAAGATATATCTTATGTACGTTATGGCATACGGTGCAATCGTTTCGGTGCTGCCGAGCATAAACACAATTTTACGTATAAATATAAACACGAAAATCTGCATAGCAATTCCGATTGCAAGCACCGAGAAAAACGCCGTTGACGCAAGTCTTACCGCCGTCTTCTTATTCCCCGCACCGAGACATCGGGAAATTAAGTTTCCCGAACCCTGACCGAACATAAAGCCTATTGACTGGAGTATCGCCATAAAGCCGAATACAACGCCGACAGCTCCGCTCGCGCTGTTGCCGAGACTGCTTACAAACGCAGTGTCCGCCATATTGTAAATACTGTTGACAAGCATAGTCAGTATAGCCGGAATACTGAGCTTAATAATAAGACGCCACACCGGAAGACCGGTCATTTTTTCGTATTGTGAATTTTTTGCTGCACCCACTTAATCATATCCTTTTTTATCATATAATACAATTATAACATAACGCACAAAAAATTTCGACAGGAATTTTGCATAAAAATACGGAGCGCCTGTTCGGCACCCCGTATACTCTGTTACTTTAAATATTAACCAAGCTCTGAGAAGTACTTGATTGTTCTAACCATCTGGCTTGTGTATGAGTTCTCGTTGTCATACCACGAAACAACCTGAACCTCATAGAGACCGTCGCCAACTTCTGAAACCATTGTCTGAGTTGCATCGAAGAGCGAACCGTATCTCATACCAACGATATCCGAAGATACAATTTCGTCAGTGTTGTAGCCGAACGACTCGTTCGATGCTGCCTTCATAGCAGCGTTGATGCCGTCAACCGTAACACCGCTGCCCTTAACAACAGCTGTCAGGATTGTTGTAGAACCTGTCGGAGTCGGAACTCTCTGAGCCGAACCGATGAGCTTGCCGTTAAGCTCCGGAATAACAAGGCCGATTGCCTTAGCAGCGCCTGTTGAGTTCGGAACGATGTTAACAGCTGCAGCTCTTGAACGTCTGAGGTCGCCCTTTCTCTGAGGACCGTCAAGAGTCATCTGGTCGCCTGTGTAAGCGTGGATTGTGCACATAATACCTGCCTGGATAGCAGCGTACTTGTTAAGCGCGTCAGCCATCGGAGCCAAGCAGTTTGTTGTACACGAAGCAGCCGAAATAATCTTATCCTCCGGCTTTAATGTCTCGTGGTTTACATTGTAAACGATTGTCGGAAGGTCATTGCCTGCCGGTGCAGAAATAACAACCTTCTTAGCGCCCGCGTTGATGTGAGCCTGAGCCTTATCCTTTGAGGTATAGAAGCCTGAGCACTCGAGAACAACATCAACGTCTAAATCGCCCCACGGGCAGTTGTTAGCATCCGGGAAAGCATAAATCTTGATTTCCTTACCGTCAACCGTGATAGAATCATCACTTGATGTAACCTTATCAGCAAGAGCGTATTTGCCCTGCGATGAATCATACTTTAAGAGATGCGCGAGCATCTTCGGGCTTGTCAAATCGTTGATAGCCACAACCTCATAACCTTCTGCGCCGAACATCTGTCTGAAAGCAAGACGTCCGATACGTCCAAAACCGTTAATAGCAACTTTTACTGCCATAATAAAAGTACCTCCTAAAAATATAAATATAATTATTTTTCAAAAAAGTATACCACAACATTCATATTTTACCTCAAAGCGGTAAAATATTCAAGTATTTTTACGATATTTTTTTAACAATTAAAAAAATCGGACAAAATTACCATAATATTTGTAAACCTGAATTTAATGTGATAGAATTTTCACAAATCACTTGCGGGTCTAGGAGAAATATGGTATACTTTTATTAAATAAATTTATCGGAGGTTATCAAAATGATTGCACTTGGAAGCGACCACGGCGGCGTTGCGCTTAAGGAAGTCATAAAAAAATATTTAAAAGAGAATAATATCGCGTACAGAGATTACGGCACAGAGGCGGACGTACCAATGGACTACCCAGATATCGCCGAAACCGTCAGCCATGAGATTTTAAACGGCGAATGCGAAAAAGGAATACTGTTCTGCGGCACGGGTATCGGCGTGAGCATCGCGGCAAACAAAGTCAAAGGCATCCGCGCGGCGCACGTAACCGACGTGTTCGCAGCAAAGATGGCGAAAGAACATAACGACGCGCAGATAATTTGTCTCGGCGAAAGAATTACCGGTCCGGGGCTTGCGGTCGAGATTGTCAAAGCATACTTAGCATCCGAGCACCAAGGCGGCCGCCACCAAAGACGCGTCGATAAAATTATGGCAATAGAGAATAAATAGTCCCTTCGGCAATGCCACAAAAACTCATATGGCAGCTTTTATAAATATTGGATATTGACAAAAAATAAATATTGCGATATAATGAAAACAAGAAAAAGGTAACCGATTAACGGTTAGCCAAAACGAGAAATACTTTAAGTATAACCGTCCTGTCGCAGAGGGCGGTTATACTGCTTTTATGGAGACTATTATAAAAAATATTATAACAGAAACAATCACTTTAAGTATTGTTTTCCACATAAGCTGCACCTCCTAAAAATCATATAAGCATTCACCTATATGTTAGGAGGCTAACCGCTCTTCAATTTCCTCTTCCTTGCCAATATTTATTATACATAATATCACATAAACAGTCAAATTAAATAACTGTTACAAAAAGCAGAACCCCGTAAATCCGGGCGTTCTGCTTTTTTATTCCCTGCCGCTTCGCATAACCGATATTCCGCTGAAAAACTCGTCAAAATCAACATCAAATACTTGTTTAAGACCTATCAAATCGCTTACAAATATGTTTCCTCTGCCCATCTCAATCAGCGAATATGTGCTTCTGCTTATGGGCGAGCCAAGTAATTGAAGCTTCGCAACCGTTTGCTCCTGAGTAAACCCTTTTGAAACCCTAATATTTTTAAGATTTTGACCAAATCTTTTATCTGTCAAAAGTTTGGGCATTTTTCATTCTCCCTTTGCTTATATGTATAAGTTTTTCTTAATTTTATCATAGCAATATGATATGCTTTGCTTATATTTATAAGCAAAGATACTTATGGTATGATAATGTAATATGTCCGTTTGGAAACAAAAAATATTCCAAATATGACATTCCGAATCGTAACAAACGAATGGTAGACGAATGCGACATTTGTCTTTGCTATGTGTACAAAGACGGCGGAGCCATGCATACTCTAAATTATGCAATCAAAAAAGGCAAACAAATAATTAATTTATATCATTTATAAATTAACGGTTTTCGCCATATAATGCGGCGAAAAAGGCGCACCGACTGGGAACTGTCTGTGGGCACACACGCATTGAGTGACGGCAGACATTAAGAATTGCACGCCATATTATGCAATGCCTTTATGTTGAATACGCAAATAGCTGATAGGCTGACTGAGGGGATTGTCGTATGCGCCATACTATATATTTGGTCGCCAAAACCCAAGGTATCCGCTAACCCATTCGTAGGGAGCGTCGACCCGGCGCTTCGTTCGCCAAATTATATCATATCTGCCACGAGACGAGAATATACTTAATATATTATATATTCGGAGTTGATTTAAATGAAGTGTTTAGAACCGACAATTAAGACGTTTTTAAAAACCGCGCTTGAGCCGGTCGGGGAGACGATGTATATTTGGGGCGGAGGATGGAATGAAGCGGGAACCGGAGCGGGGTGCGATGCGCTGTGCGCACGGAAAAATCCCGAATGGAAAAATTTCTTTGAGACCCGAACTCCAGAGTATAATTTCAGAGACTATATGTTCCGCCGCGGCTGCGGTCTTGACTGCAGCGGCTATGTCGGCTGGGTTATGTACAGCTTTTTTATGCGCACACGCGGCAAAGCGCGGCAAGGCGGCTATGTGTTCAAAGCCGGTGAACAAGCGCAAAAGTTTGCTCAAATGGAACTCGGTACATATACCCCCGCAGACAAAGTGACGGATTATAAAGCGGGCGACATTATGTCATCGCCCGAGCACGTATATATTGTTATCGGCGAGTGCCCGGACGGCAGCGTGGTTCTACTGCATTCAAGTCCGCCCGGCGTTCAGATATGCGGCACATACTCAAAATCCGGCATACGCTTCAGCCACGCCGCCTACCTCGCACGAACCTATATGAGCGAGCATTTCGGCGAATGGTATAACAAATTCGGCTGCCGAATAAAAGACACCTCATACCTCACCGAGTACGCACAATTCCGCCGGAGCCCCGGCATAATATCCGACCCCGAAGGACTGACCGAAAGCCCTGCAAAAACTGTTCTGAATGAAATTTTCAAATAATCTTGACCTCATAACAATAAAATGGTATAATCTGTTTACCACAATTCTTATTGCTGTATAGCTTTATTATATGGCATTGCTTTATATACCTAAAATTCGGAGGATATTCTGAATAGAATATTCTTTTCAGGGTATTATATTTTAGGACAAGGCTTTGTATTTTTGCAAAAAATGCGGGCTTTATATATGGGTATGCTTTGTTCTATATTATAATTGGCAGTGCTCCATATAGCAATAAGAATGTGTGGTAACATTAATCTAAGCCGCGTTTTTTATGCGTGGTGTAGATTTATACCACGCATTTTTTAATGCGCAAAATTATATTTACGGAGGAGAAAAAATGAGAAAAACCTTAGTGAGTCTATTTGTGACAGCGGCATTATTTATGCTGCCTGTATCTGTATCATTCGCGGAAAACGACACGTTAAGAAACGAACTGAGCAGCGCCAAGTATCTTGAGGACGGAACGGCGACTCAAAATACATACGATGAAAGCGAAACAAATTTATTTTATGCCGCTGCCGCTGCAGATTATGTCAATACTATAACAAAAAACGGAATTCAATACGGATTGTATAAAGGTGAATATGACGCAAATCTTGCAGATGTTATCGGATATACACAAGAGATATCTGCAGATTTGGTAATACCCGATACAATACGTAGTAATGATACTGATTATAAGGTAAAAGAAATTGCGGACAACGCATTTTTGACTTGCTCAATTCCCGTCAAAATAACAATTTCAAACGGAATTGAAGCAATAGGCAATTACGCTTTCAGCGGCTGCAGCAAATGTGAAGAATTTGTAATTCCGCAGTCTGTAAGTTCAATCGGCTATTGCACATTCAGCGATATGCCGGCTCTGCAAAATTTTAATGTCAATTCCTCAAATACGGTTTATTCCTCTCCCGAAGGCGTATTAATCGGCGGAGGTGAACTTATACAATATCCGGTTGCAAAGACTGACAGAGAATATTCAATTCCCAATGAAGTTACAAGCATTGCAGATAAAGCTTTTGCCGGCGCACAATATATTGAAACAGTGACATTTTCAGATAGTGTTGCCGAAATAGGCTTTAAAGCATTTGACAGAGCAAAAAAGTTAAAGAATATATACTTTGGGCAAGGACTTAAGGAAATACATAGCAGCTGCTTCTATAACTGTGAAAGCCTAAAAAATTTGTATATAACTAAAAATGTCTCGCGTATTGTCAATAATATAACTATAGGCTGCCCGAATTTGGAAAGTATTACAGTAGACAGTGAAAACAAACATTTTACCGTTATTGACGATGCGTTGTATGATATCGACAATAAAACAGTAATTGCATATCCTCCCGCTTCATCAAGGGAAAGAGTTGAAATTTCAAATATTGCAGAAACTATAGGTAACGCTGCTTTTGAGCATGCTGTAAACCTAAAAGAAATCATTTTTCCACAAAGCGTTAAAACTATTGAATACGGAGCTTTCACCGGATGCAAATTTGAAGAATTTACTTTGGGCACGGGAGTTACAGAAATAAAAAATTTCGCTTATCAAAACTGTACATCCTTAAAAACAATAAATCTGAACGAGGGTTTGCAGAACATAGGATCCAATTGTTTTTATGCATGTTCATCTCTTGAGAATATAAATATTCCAAGTTCTGTAGCGTCAATGGGAACCGGTATATTTACAAATTGTTCGTCACTGAAAAATATAACGGTGAATAACGAGAATACTAATTATGCAAGCGTAAACGGAGTGTTATATTCAAAGGAAGGCGCTCTGCTGTCGTACCCTCTCGGAAAAACCGATGAAGAATTTGCGGTACCGAATAACGTAACAACAATTGACGGCGGCGCGTTTGTCGGCAGCAAGTATTTAAAAAGCTTCTCGGTTGACGCCGGCAATGAGTTTTTCGCCGCGCAAGACGGGGTGCTGTTTTCCAAGGATATGAAGGTATTATACGCGTATCCGAGGAATAAAGCAAACACCGAATACACTGTTCCTCAGGGAGTTGAAAAAATCGGAAATCAAGCTTTCGCCAAAGCTGCTAAGGATAGATACGAAAAAGTCAATCTTTCAAAAATCATTATGCCCGATTCATTAAAGGAAATCGGAGAAAGTGCATTTATGTACTGCGCAAATTTGTCAGAAATAGAACTTGGAAATCTTGACAATCTTGAAACAATCGCAAGAGAAGCTTTTTTCAGTTGTTATGGTATAAATAAATTAACAATACCGAAAAACATCAAATATATCAATGTTCAGGCGTTTGATTATTGTACCAATCTCGAATACATTGTATTTTTAGCCGATACGCCGCCCGAATTTGAATATATGCTGTGTTACAACGATGCAGCACTGAAATATATCTATGTGCCGTACGGAACCTTAAATGAATACAAAGCAAAATTTACAGCTTCCGATATTGCTCCCGAAGCTATGATAGTAGAGGGTAATAAAATTCCGTTTGAAGACGTTAAAAACACAATCGACAAAGTCAATGAAGGAAGTACAAAGGCAGAAATCAATCAAGCCGCAGAGGAATATGTGCGATTGACAAAGAGTGAAAACGGACAAATTACGGATGAGGATATAAATAAGCTTGAAAGTCTGTTCACCAAAGCAAATACAGGTCTGTCCGTTAATTTAAATAATGAAATCCCCGAATTGTCAGCAAGCGGCTGTGCCTTAGCCGGAGGGATAACAGAGGGAGACGTTACCGTCAATATTAATAAAGAGAAGTGCAGCGACAGCGAAATAATAAAGTTCTCTGCTGATTTGCTGATAAACGATATAAGCAAACAACCGCGTTCGCCTATTATTTATTCAATTAAAATTCCAGATGAATTTATAAACAAAAGACTTGCGGTAACCCATATGGACAAGACCGGCAGTACCGAAAATATTTTATACGAACGCAAAGAAAACACCTTGACTTTCCGTTCGGATAAATTAAATACTTATACTGTTTCTTTTTGCGAGTATGACAGCAGTATTGAGATAAATAACAATGACATAATTATAAATTCTGAGAAAGATGCTGTTCTGCTTGCCGTTAAATATTCGGAAAGCGGAACGGTAGAAAATATGCAGACGCGCAGTGTACATACCGGAGAAAATGTTTTTCAAAAATCAGAATTTGCAAAGGGCGATAATATTAAGCTTTACCTTTGGTCAAGTCTTAACAGTATGATACCGTTGTGTGAAGCAAAAAACATTAGCATTAATTAATTTAAACTCAATACTTTGCAGTCAGTGATTGCTTGACAAATTCTTCTAAACGTGTTATAATCTTTTGCAATGTTACAATTGTGTTACAAAAAGATTACAAACAGGTGTTAAGGAGAGGGTATCATTTTAGTATTCAGTTATAAAAAAAGCGGAAAATCTGCGGCAAAATGTGTTTTGGCACTTATTTGCTCGGTTTGTATATTATGCTGCCCATTTTCGGGATTTGCGGCGGAGATATCGGCGCGCGGCGCGTTTGCTATGGACGCGGAAACGGGTGAAGCGCTGTTTATACACAATGCGGACTCGCTTGCGGCTCCTGCGAGTATGACCAAGCTGCTCGCGCTGTATGTTATTTACAGTCATATGGCAAGCGGAGAACTCGATAAAAACACTCAAATTCCGGTCAGCAGTGCGCTTGCCGCATACTCGCACGACCCGGGATATTCAAACGTCTATCTGACTGCAGGTGAAAGCTACAGTCTTGATGAAATGCTTAAAGCAATTTGCGTTGTTTCGGCAAACGCGGCGGTTATGGCTGTCGGCGACTATATCTGCGGCAGTGAGGAAAATTTTGTTACCGAAATGAACTACTGGCTTGGAATATGGGGCGTGGACGGATATTTTGTTGACTGCACGGGCGTTTCAAGCTCTAACAGAATTTCTCCGCGCGGAATGGCGACGGTTGCTCAAAAACTGCTAAGTGAATACCCGGATATTTTGAATTATACATCGCTGACATATTTAAACTTCCGCGGCGACTCGTATTATCCGACAAACAAGATGCTTCCCGGCGGAGCGTATGAATATGCAGGCGCGGACGGCTTTAAGACCGGAACAACGTCTGCAGCGGGCTGCTGCTTCACCGGTACGGCGGAGAGAAGCGGCAAACGTCTTATCTCTGTCGTTATGGGCGAAAACAGCACAAATATGAGATATGTCGATACAATTAAGATAATGGACTACTGCTGGGAGCTGCTCGATTCGAGAGGCGAAAGTGAGCAGACTTATGTTGACAACACACAGAAGGATTTCATTGTCGCGACAGATTCAAGATGCTTTATAAACGACTGGGAAATTCCGACGTTTATACACTACGGAAATGAGGATAACGGATACCAAGACTGCGCCGTTGTTATGCTTGACGACCTTAAAGATTACGGATTTGATGTTACGTATGACATAAACAGCGACACGGTAACGGTTATAAACAACACCGACAAGGATTTGACCGCGGGTCCGAACTACGGCGAGCAGGAAACCTATGTAACCGACGAAAAGCTTGCGCTCAGCAACTGGGAGCCTGCAAAAATACTGCTCAAGCAAAATCCCGCCGACCCCGGCGTATATGCCGAGAGGACGTTCGATATAAACGGCCGCGGCGCAATCTCAATAGACGAGCTTAAATATATGGGCTCCGTTATCTGGAACCAAAAATACAACCTCACGGTTGTTGTTACAAGAAACTGAAAAGCAGGGGCGGATAATATCCGCCCGAAGGTTGCTCTCCTTCGGGGAGCATTTTAATTTTTTTGAGTAAGCTCGAATACCTGTTTTGATTTTCCTATTATCACGATATGGTCCTCAGGGGCGAATACATACTCCGCATCGGGGAGCGGGCTTAATTCCCCGTCTTTTTTTATGCCTATTATATTTATCTTGTATTTCTTACGTATATCGAGCGACGCTATGCTCTTGCCGACCCATGACGGAAGCACGGGAATTTCAAATATAGAATATTCTTGCGTAAGCTTTATAAAATCAAATATATTGTTGGCGTTATAGCGCATTGCGAGTTTTTCGGCAATCTCACGTTCGGGATACACAACCTCGTCAGCTCCGACAAGGCGCAGGAACTTTGCCTGTCTGTCCTCTCGCGCCTTAGATACCACAAACTTCGCACCGAGCTCTTTAAGCAGCGACGTTATCTCAAGCGACGCCTGAAAGTCCTCGCCTATCGCGACAAAGCATAAATTAAAGTTATTGACGCCTATCGCGCGGAGCACGCTCTCGTTACGGCAGTCTCCAATCTGCGAATCAGTGAATATCGGAGAATACTGTTCTATAATATTATCGTCCTTATCTACGACCATAACATCGTTTCCGAGTTCGAGCATCTTTGACGCAAAATGCTTGCCGAGACGTCCCATTCCTATAACCAAAATTGATTTCATAATAATTTCCCCCGAATAATACAACTCAATAATATTCTATCCTATCAATATTTCCTCTTTGGGCCGCATCACTGCGACACGGCTGCGGTTCTCGGCGAGCACGACAAACAGTGTAAGTCCGCCCACTCTGCCCGCGTACATAAGAAGCATTAGACAAAATCTTGAAACCGTTCCGAGCGATGCGGTTATTCCCGTTGTAAGACCGACAGTGCCAATTGCCGAGCTGACCTCATAGAGCACCTGTTTAAGCGAGAACGGCTCCAGCGCACATATGATAACCGAAAAAATTACAATCGCCGCCATATAAACCGTAAATACCGCGCTTGCCTGACGAAGCGTATTATCACTGAGTCTGCGTTTGAACACCTCGACATTTTCGTTGCGTCTTGCGGAAGCAATCGTCGTAAGTATCATAACCGCAATCGTTGTAGTCTTTATTCCGCCCGCTGTTGAACCCGGACTGCCGCCGATAAGCATAAGCACAGTGGTAAGCAGCGTACCGCTCTCGGACAACGCCGCCTGGTCAACAGTATTAAAGCCCGCCGTTCTCGGCGTTATTGTCTGAAACAGCGCACTGAGCAATCTCTCTCCACTCGACATACCGTTAAATGCCGCATATCGTTCGGTCAGCCAAAATAAAACCGCCGGCACTATAATTAAAATTGCCGTCATTGTAAGAACCAATTTAGTGTGAAGCGAAAACCTTTTGTAATTACCCTTGACACCGATTATATTACCCCAAACCATAAATCCGAGACCGCCGATGGTAATAAGTCCGCATATCGTAAGGTTAACGAGAGGGTCACTTCGATACCTCATAAGCGATGAACCGGGCGCAAATCTGCCCATCAAATCAAATCCGGCGTTACAGAACGCCGAAACCGAATGAAATATGGCGTTATAAATGCCATTTAAAATTCCCATCTCGGGACAAAGCCTAAACGCAAGCAGTACCGCGCCCAAGGCCTCAAACATAATCGTTCCTAAGATTATGCGCCGCACAAGGTGTATCGCGCCGCTTATCTTGGTGTTTCCCGCGGACTGCATAATCAGCTTACGCTCGTGCAGGCTGATACGCCGCCCCATAAACACCGAAACCATAGTAATCAAGGTCATAAATCCAATTCCGCCTATCTGAATCATCATAAGGATTACAATCTGTCCGAACAACGACCAGTGCGTGTAAGTATCGAAAACAACAAGACCCGTAACGCAGGTCGCGCTTGTCGCGGTGAACAGCGCATCAAAAAACGAAGTCCATTCACCTGCACGCGACGCTATCGGCAGGCACAAAAGTATTGCACCTGTTATAATTATTATCAAAAAACCAAGCGCTATGGTCTGGGTATAAGTCGCCTTACGTTTCATATATCACACCTTGATTTGCTTATTTAAAATTTATTTGTGCTGAGATAAAACTCGCAGCCGACGGGGGCAACATCAAGCTCTATCATATTATTCCGAACGGTCTGAATTTCAGGATTTAAAATTCCTTTTGAAAACATCGAAAACTCACCAAATTCACTGAGGTCAATCTCTATATGGTGTCTTTCAAAGCTTCGGTTTATCGCACAGACTGCAAGCGAGTCCTCCGCCTTGTTTCCGAATGCATCTCTGCCGCCCGTAATGTACCTTGCATATACATACAAATCTCCGTACGCGTAAAGCGTCTTGTATCCGCCGAGCTTTAAGCATTCGGTGTTGTTCCTCAGTTTTCCGAGCTCAATATACCACTGTCTGAGGTCGGGGTCAACCGCGCGCCACGGATATGTACCGCGGTTGAACGGATCGCCGCCGCCCTGCATACCCACTTCATCTCCGTAGTATATGCAAGGAACGCCCATATATGTCATTTGAACAAACGACAGCATCTTCAATCTGTATGTCGCAAGCTCTTCATCACCCGATGAAAGTTTTTGTGTTCCGCAGTCATTTGAAAGTCCGCCGAGCAGAGTTTTTATCCTTACGGTATCGTGAGTGCCGAGTATATTCATAAGCGCGTAAAGCGTCTCCTTGGGATAATTCTCAATCAGTGACATCATCTTTGCGCTTAGCGTCTCGGCATTCATTGAACCTAAGACAAATGATATCATATTATCCTTAAACGGATAGTTCATCACGCTGTCAAGCTCCTTGCCGAACAAGTATTTGCGCGGTATGCTGTACGCGACTTTATTCGACGCGTCCTCCCAAACCTCGCCTATAATAACTGCGTCTGGGTTCTTTTCCTTGACCTCGTGTCTTAAAATCTCTATAAACTCATCCGGCAGCTCATCTGCCACATCGAGACGCCAGCCGTAGGCTCCGCGCTCAATCCAAGTCTTTACTACCGAATTATCGTCTCTTAAAATATAATCAAGATATGACGGCGTCATTTCGTTAACGTTCGGCAGGTTACTGCATCCCCACCAGCTCTCATAATTCGGGAAGTTGGTGAACTGATACCATTCTCTGTACGGACTCCCCGAATTTCTGAACGCACCGTTATTTTCGCCGTAGCTTCCGTATTTATTAAAGTATATACTGTCCGCTCCCGTATGACTGAACACGCCGTCCAAAATAATGCGTATTCCGAGCTTTTCCGCCTCGGTGCACAAATCCTTGAACACTTCGTTAGTGCCGAACATCGGGTCTATATTCTTATAATCCGCCGTATCGTACTTATGGTTTGAGTACGCATCAAATACGGGGTTTAAATAAATCACACCGACGCCGAGACTTTTAAGATACGGCAGCTTTTGAATTATACCCTTTAAGTTGCCGCCGTAAAAGTCGTTACACGCAGGACCCATCTCAAACGGGTGCTTGTTAAACGAAATCGGCTCGTACCAATCGTTGTGTATCACATACTCATTACGCTTTTTCGGTATTGCACCGTTCGTGTCGGAATGGTCGCCGCAAAATCTGTCGGTGAATATCTGATACATAATCGAGCCTTTAAACCAATCCGGCGTCTTGTAATCCTTGTCATAGACCGTTATCTGATAGCTTCTGTCCATAGGGTCGGCAGAGGTAATACCTACACCTCCGAGCCGATCGTCATTATTGGTATAGTATATTGTATCGCCGTCCGTGGTTTTAACAATAAAATAATACCACATAAGATCTCCCGTATCGGAAGTCTTTATTTTAGCAGTATACAGCACCGCCGTATCCGCCGTTTCATCTTTTCCGTTTCTTTTTCCTGTCTCAGCCGTCATATCGTAAAACTTTTCTTCGTCCTGTGCCCATATACGGACACGAACGCTTTCAACGGTTTCCCTGTCGGAAATAATTTTAAGTCCAAGCTTTACGATGCTGTCTGTCGGCACCGCTCCGAAAGGTGATCTGTATACACTGTCATGCGAATTATGAAAAAGCTGCATTTCTGTCCTCCAATGTAGTAATTAGGGATTAGCGAATCCCTATGTTATTATACACCTACTTTGGTAAAAATGCAAATACTATTTGCACAATGCGGCGAGCTGTGATATAATCAAAAACGGAGGAAGTATAACTATGAAATACGTTATTTTTGATATGGACGGCGTGCTTGTAAATTCGGAGCCTGTCATTATGAGGGCGGCGGAGGACGCGCTGCGCTCAGGCGGGATTAAAGGCGGACGCGAGGATTTCATTCCGTATATCGGCTCAGGTGAAGAAAATTTTATTATAGGCCCGTGCGTTAATCAGGGCAGAGAAGAGCTGATTGACGACCTGATGCTGCGTATGTTTGAGAATTTTGAAAATAACATCGGTGATATGGAGGTCTTTCCGTCGGCAAAGCCGCTTATAGACACACTGTCGGAGCGCGGTATAACCCTCGCTCTGGTCAGCAGCGCCGCACACAGAAAGCTTATGGCGTCACTGAAGGCGGCAGAGATTAACCCCGAATGCTTCGCCGTGCTGCTCTCGGGCAGCGATGTAACCGAAAAAAAACCGTCGCCGCAGCCGTATCTTTTGGCGGCAAAACGTCTGCGTGCAAAACCGCGGGAATGTATGGTCGTTGAGGATGCGATAAGCGGAGTTAAATCGGCAAAAGCCGCGGGTATGAAATGCTTTGCGGTCACAACCTCGTTTACCCGCGCGGAGCTAATATCCGCCGGTGCAGATTTTACAGGCGATGATATAATTGAAGTGCTAAACCATATATAAAGCAAGAGGTAAATACTATGTTTGGTGTGATTTACGGCACAGCGGAATGTGACCGTCACGAATTTTTATTCGGCAGACTGCGCGAAAACGCGGAACGAAACATAAAGTCGTTTTTGTTCGTACCCGAACAGTTTTCAGTCTCGGCAGAGAGAAAAATTATAGAGACCCTTGGTGCATCTGCTCAAAAGTCGGTGGAGGTGCTGACCTTTTCGCGGTTCGGAAACGAGGTGCTAAGCGCTCTCGGTCCGCTCAGGCTTAACTACATAGACGGCGCGGGACGTGAGATTATGGCACGCCGCGCGCTGCAGGAGATAGAAAACAACCTGACATACTTAAAATCAAACGTAAACCGCAAAGGGTTTCCGTCAACGCTCTCAGAGCTTGTTTCGGAGTTCAAACGCTATGGTGTGACGCCCGAACAGCTTGAGGATGCCGGGCGGAAATCGGGCAGCGATGACCTTTTAAACAAGCTCTGCGATATTGCGGCGTTTTTCCGCACCTACACCAAGCTCATTGAGGAGAAAAACTCGGACGCGGAGGACAACCTCTCCATCGCGCTTAAACGTCTTGATAATTTTGATATACCTCAAAATTCAGAGCTGTTTATCTTCGGCTTTAAGAGCTTTACGCCGCTTGAATACGACGTCCTCTCAAAGCTGATGCAAAAAACCGCTTCAACTCGGCTTATTCTGGTGTGCGACGACCCGGAAAAACCGTCGGACATATTCGCATCGGCAGCGGCGGCATACCGTGACCTTAAAGCCGCTGCGGAAGAAAACGGAATTAAAGTTCTCGCGCCGCAAAAACTAAGTGACAGTGAAACCGCGCCGCCCGACCTTGTTCATTTAAGACGCGGCTTTTTTGAGGTTAACCCCAAAAAATACGATAAAGAACCCGAGCATTTACACATTCTCTCACCGCTCGGGTATTATGACGAGGTGCAAAAGTGCGCCGAAATAATACGCCGCCTTATACGCACACGCGCATACAGACAAAACGACTTTTTAATTCTCGCGCGGGACTGTGAAAAATACGACCGTATAATGCCGCTCATATTTGAAAAATACGGACTTAACGTCTTTGTTAACTCAAAGCGCAGCATTTTGCAAAATCCTTTTACGCAGGCGTTTGTGTCTATGCTTGAAATCCTTGCCTACGGATTTTCGTACGAACGCACGGCGGTTATATTAAAAAGCGGATTTTTCGGAGAGTTCAGCCGCAGAGACGCGGATATTTTTGACAATTATCTTCTTGCGGTAAATCCCAGCCACGCGATGTGGAACGACGAAAAACCGTGGAAGTTCAATCCCGACGAGCGCGAATACGATATGGAGGAGATTAACCGCGTAAAAGCCGAGGTCTTAGGCCCTGTATATCGCCTTAAATCAAAAATTCACGGACGTAAAACCGTCGGCGAAATTATAAGCGCGGCATTTGAATATTTGGGTGAATGCGGCTGTGAAAATACGATGCGCAGCGTCTGCCGCAGGTATTCAGACAGCGGAATGACCTATCTTGCCGAGGAATACCGCCGCGTATGGAACAGCGTCATATCCGTGCTCAGCCGTTTTGACGAAATTATGGGCGATGAATATATCACCTATGAAAAGTTCTGCGAGCTTTTCACTTCGGCGGGCGCAGGCACAAAAATCGGCATTTCACCGCAGACCCTTGACGAGGTTACACTGAGTCCGATTGACCTGTTCAGAAGCGATGATAAAAAAGTCGTGTTCGTCCTCGGCGTTAACTACGGCGTATTTCCCAAAGGCTACAGCGCGGAGGGACTAATCAGCGACAATGAGCGCGAAATTCTGCGCGAATACGGTGTTCGCCTCGCTATGACCGCCTCGGAAAAATCGGACGATGAACAAAACCTGATATACAGTGTGCTATCCTCGGCAAGCGACGAACTGTACCTGATGTCGCCGCGCACCGATAACTCGGGCAATATTTTGGAACCGTCAAATATAATCACAAAAATCCGCGATGAGCTTTTTGAGAGTAAATATTTTGACGAGACGGAAAATAACATCGCGTTTATCCTTGATAAAGAGAGTCCTGCCGCCGTGTTTGATGAACTAAAACGCATATGCGCAAAATACGGATTTGATGAACTGACCGCGGACGAAAAAGCGGCGCTTGATTATTTTATGCACGACAGCACTTTGGCAGATAAGCTTACGGAGTATCTTGAAAAAATTTGTCTGGCTCAGAGCGGGTACGACGAGCTGTCAAAAGACGCGGCTCTTAGACTTTACGGCAGTGAAATAATGCTCAGCGCCTCCAAGCTGGAAAAATTCAACGCGTGCGCATTTTCATACTTTATGCGCTACGGTCTGCTGCTTAAGCCGCGCGGTATGGCGCAGTTTGACCCAATGAGTATGGGCAGCGTTCTGCACGCCGCACTTCAGCAGTATTTCTCAGAAAAACAGGCGGAAAATGCAGATTACGAAAAAATCACACGCACCGAATGCGAGGAGGAACTAAATCAAATAGTTAAAAATATCGCCTCGGGTGAAGGTCAGATTATGTACGAGACCTCGGCGTATTATAAATACCTGCTTATGCGAATAAGCGGAATTGCCGCTGCGACTGCGTGGGAAACCGTTAAATTCTATCAAAACTCGGATTTCAGACCGTACGGCTTTGAAATACAAATCGGCGACGGCGGCGAGGTTCCGTGTCTTATTGTTGAGACCCCCGCGGGAAGAGCGAAGGTAAACGGCTTTATTGACCGAGCTGACAGCGCGGTAATAGACGGCGAACGTTTCATAAGCATAATCGACTACAAATCCTCGGTAAGAGAACTGAACACTCAGCTCGCCGAGGACGGCGTACACTTTCAGCCGCTTGTCTATGCAAATGCACTGTGCGGCGGACTTGATATGCGCCCCGCCGCAATGCTGTATCAGCAGATGAACGACCCGATAATAAACGCCGACGACCTCAAAAAGAGTTCCGATATCGAAAAAGAAATACACAGCAAAATAAAGACCTCGGGCTGGATTGTCGACGACGCGGCAGTATGCGACTCGTTTGATAAAACACATAAATTCGTCTCGGGCAGAAACACGCACGTTCCGCCGGACGAGATGAAGCTGAGACTAAACAATGCGGCTAAAAAAATCAGCGAAACCGCCGCAGGAATATTCAGCGGCACAATCACGATAAACCCCTACACCAAGCAGGGCTTTGACCCATGCGCCTTCTGCGATTACAGCAGTATCTGCCGTGAAAGCCTTTAAAAAGCCTTGACAATTCGCAAAAATTGCGGTATTATTAAAAAAGAGGCTTTTCGGGGTTTGGCGCAGTTTGGTAGCGCACTTGGTTTGGGACCAAGGGGCCGCAGGTTCGAATCCTGTAACCCCGACCACGTCATCGGAACGGACTTTGCTCCGTTCCGATTTTTTCTTGCAGAAAAAATCCGTCACACGCTATGTCGTTCCCTACGAATGGGATAGTGCATATTTATGTCAAAGTTCCAAAATTATGCAAAATTTTTATGTACTTTGCTCCGTTGTTTTTTATTTAAATTTAACCTGTTAAATCATTGACAATGTTGGGGTTTTCTTATATAATAGATTTATATATTTGAAATTATTTTTTAAGTTTTTTATTCCGGAGGGAGACCTAAAATGGAAGTTAAAGTCTGTATTGGAAGCTCGTGTCATTTGCGCGGGTCCTATGATATTATTAACCTTATGAAAGACGCGGTTGAAGCAAACGGGCTTTCGGACAAGGTTAATATTGCGGCGGCGTTCTGTCTCGGCAAATGCGGAGAGGGCGTCAGCATAAAAGTCGATGACCGCATAATAAGCGGCGTTACCAAAGAAAATTTCAATGATGTTTTTAAAAGTTACATATTAAGTGCGGTGTAAAGGTGAGACAAATGGCAAATTGTATTCAGCTTGAAAAATCAAATTGCAAAAATTGCTATAAATGCGTAAGATACTGCCCGATGAAGTCGATTAAAGTCGTTGACGGTCACGCGGAAATTATTCCGAATGAATGTATTCTCTGCGGCAAATGCTATGTCAACTGTCCGCAGAACGCCAAACGGCTGCGTAACGACACCCCGGGCGTTAAAGCGCTTTTTGAGGGAGGCGCAGAGGTTTACGCCTCGGTTGCGCCGTCGTATATCGCAAACTATGAAAGCATAAACTTTGCGGTAATTAAAGACGCGCTGTTAAAGCTCGGATTTAAGGATGCTCAGGAAACCGCAATCGGAGCTACCGTTGTCAAGCGCGAGTATGAACGTATGATAAAGGAGCGTAAACAGAGCGTTATAATTTCCTCCTGCTGTCACAGCGTCAACACGCTTATTCAAAAGCGGTATCCCGAGGTTCTGAACTGCCTTGCCGACGTACTCTCGCCTATGCAGGCGCACGGCAAGCTGATTAAGGATGAGTACGAGGGCGCAAAGGTAGTGTTTATCGGTCCGTGCATCTCAAAGAAGGACGAGGTTGATAAATATCCCGAATACATAGATTTTGCACTGACTTTTGACGAGCTTAGCGACTGGATGCAGGAGAAGGGTTTAGAATTTGACTATACAAAAACCGACGATACTGCGGGCGGACGTGCGAGATGGTTCCCGACACGCGGCGGAATTATCGAGAGTATGGATTTGGACGATGACTTTTCATACTTCAGCGTTGACGGCGTAGGCGACTGTATGAACGCGCTCGAGGATATCAGAAACGGAAATATAGAAAACTGCTTTGTCGAAATGAGCGCGTGTGACAGCAGCTGTATCGGCGGACCGATTATGCAGCACGACAAGGTGTTCCGCGTCAGCAGCTGCCTGACTATCGGCAAGACGGCGGGCAAAAAAGATTTTGACGTAATTCAGCCGTCCGAAGGGCTTAAAAAGACATTTGACGTTGAGTTTATAAGAAGAAATATGCCGGGCAGCGCGGCGATTGAGGAAATCCTGCACCGTATGGGCAAAAAGACCAAGGAGCAGGAACTTAACTGCGGCAGCTGCGGATACCCGACCTGCCGAGAAAAGGCGATTGCGGTGCTAAACGGCAAGGCGGATATGAATATGTGTCTGCCGTTTCTTAAAGAAAAGGCGGAGTCGTTCTCGGATACTATAATCAACAACACTCCAAACGGTATTATCGTGTTAAACGACAGCCTTGAGATACAGCAGATAAACAAGGCGGCGCAGGAAATACTCGGACTCGGTTCTTCGACCGATTTAACGGGCGAGCCTGTTGTGAGAATTTTAAATCCGACAGACTATATGCTCGCTGTAACAAACGGCAAAAGCGAGCCTAAGCGTAAATATCTGACCGAGTACCAAAAGTATGTTGACGAGACGATTATATATGACCCCGAGTATCATATAGTAATGAGCATTATGAAGGATGTAACAGACGAAGAACACGTACGTGAAAAGAAAGACCGTCAAAGTCTGAACGCTATAGAGATTACCGACAAGGTAGTCGAAAAGCAGATGCGCGTGGTTCAGGAAATTGCATCGCTGCTCGGTGAAACCACCGCCGAGACGAAAATCGCGCTGACAAAACTCAAGGAGACAATGACTCAGGATGAATGATTTATTCGCGGACGTTGGATATGTGAGCTTAAACCACGTAGGTGAGGAACTTTGCGGCGATATGGTCGAGGTGGTACGCAAAGAAAATGAGCTTATCGTGGTGCTTGCAGACGGGCTCGGCAGCGGGGTTAAGGCGAATATACTGTCAACTTTGACCTCTAAAATCATATCAACAATGATTGCCGAAAATATGAGTATTGACGAGTGCGTCTCGACAATCGCGGCAACGCTTCCGGTATGTCAAAAGCGCGGCGTGGCGTATTCGACTTTTACGATAATGCGGTTTATCGATAATACCGAGGCGGAGATTATCCAGTTTGACAATCCTCCGGTGATATTGCTTAGGAACGGCAAAAACTATGACTATCCGATAAGTGAGCGCATTATCGAAGGCAAGAAAATTCACGAGTCGAAGATTATGCTTAGGCAAGACGATGTATTTATCGCAATGAGCGACGGCGCTATATACGCTGGCGTTGAGCGGGTGCTCAACTACGGCTGGCAAAGGGAAAACATAATCCACTTTGTTGAGGAAAATTATAACTACAAACAGACGGCGAAGATAATTGCATCAAGTATTACGGATGAGTGCGACAGACTGTACGACGGCAAACCGGGCGACGACACGACGGTTGCCGCGGTACAGATACGAAAGCGCAAATCGGCAAACCTTCTCTTCGGTCCGCCGAAGGACAAGGCGGATGATAATAAGATGCTCGCCCTATTTTTCTCAAAGCAGGGCAAGCATATCGTCTGCGGCGGAACAACGTCAAAGATAACCGCGCGTTATCTTAACAAGGACATAGTCACGCACGTAGATTACACCGACCCGTCGATACCGCCGACGGCTTCAATAGAGGGCGTTGACCTCGTAACCGAGGGTGTTATCACAGTAGCACGAGTACTTGATTATGCAAAGAATTATATAGAGGACAACTCATTGTTTGAGAAATGGGGTAAGCAGGAGGACGGCGCAAGTGAAATCGCGAGAATACTGTTCCGCGAGGCGACGGACGTTAATCTGTTTGTCGGTAAAGCTCAGAATTTGGCACATCAGTCCCCCGACCTCAATATCAGCTTTAACGTAAAGATTAAGATAATCGAGGAATTAAAACAGTGCCTCGAACAAATGGGTAAAAACGTAACAATTAATTATTTTTAATAACCACCCAAAACAAGAGGGCTCCCGAAAAGCCGAAGGCTTTTGGGGAAAAGGAGAAGCAACGGAGCATAGCACAAGCGCCGCTCGAGCGGTGCTGAAGCGGGCGCAGTTTGCGACGACGCGGTAAAAACGTAACAATTAATTATTTTTGATATAACGGAGGTATGCACAAATGGCAAACGAACATTCCAATGCTACACTGAGAAAGTTTGATACAAAGGTTCAGTATTTAAAATATAAGGTTCTGCGCGAGGTTGCGCGTCATACATTTGAGGACGACCTCACGGTCAGCTTTAACGATATTGCCAAAACAATCGTTAAAGACAAGGCGACTATGCGCTGCTGTATATACAAGGAACGCGCTATTGTTGCACAGAGAATAGAGATGGCAAGCGGCGGTCATAAAAATATAGACAACATAGTTGAGGTTTTGGACATTGCGTGCGACGAGTGTCCTATCGGCGGATACGAAGTCACTCAGGCTTGCCGCGGTTGTCTTGCCCACAGATGCGAGGACGTCTGCAAGCGCGGAGCAATCACTTTTGACGAAAATCAGAAGGCGCACATCGACAAGACAAAGTGCGTTGAGTGCGGTATGTGCGCAAAGGTTTGCCCGTACAATGCTATATCGAATATGCAGCGTCCGTGCGTAAAGGCGTGCAAAGTCAAGGCAATCAGTATGGACGAAAATAATGCCGCCGTTGTTGACGACAGCAAGTGCATAAACTGCGGCGCGTGCGTATATCAGTGCCCGTGGGGTGCACTAACCGACAAGTCGTACATAATCGAAGTCGTAAACCTGCTCAAACAGTACGCGGGCGATACAAAAACGAGACTTTACGCAGTTGTTGCGCCGTCTATTTCTGGACAATTCTCGTATGCAAAAATCACGCTCGGTCAGGTCGTGACGGGCATTAAACAGCTCGGCTTCCACAGCGTTGTTGAGGCGGCTCTCGGCGCGGATATGGTTGCATACAGCGAAGCCAAGGAACTCGCCGAAAAGGGATTTTTGACCAGCTCGTGCTGCCCGGCATTTGTTGATTATGTAGAGAAGAACTTCCCCGAGCTGCGCGATAATATTTCGCATAACTTGTCACCTATGGCGGCAATATCAAAATATATCAAAGAGAACGACCCCGGCTGTAAGGTAGTATTCATCGGCCCCTGCACCGCGAAAAAGGCTGAGATAAGAAAGGACAGCGTAAGCCCGTATGTCGACAGCGCACTGACGTTTGAAGAACTTCAGGCATTATTTGACTCACGCGGTATCGACCTTACCTCTCTTGAGGAGGGTGAGCTTAACAACGCGTCGTACTACGGCAGAATTTTTGCCCGCTGCGGCGGACTTGCCGAAGCTGTTCAGGAAGCGCTCAAGGAACAGGGAAATGAGGACTTTGAACTTCACGCCGTCTCGTGCGACGGTATAGAGGAATGCCGCACGGCTTTGCTTAAAGCTTCAAAGGGTATCGGAAACGTCAACTTTATTGAAGGTATGGCGTGCGTAGGCGGCTGCATAGGCGGTGCGGGATGCTTAACTCACGGACCCAAAAACAAGCTTGAAGTCGATAAATACGGCAAGATGGCAATGGAAAAAACCATTGAGGATGCCATAAAGAACCTCTGATAAATACACCTTGACAAAATGCGTGTTATGCTTTATAATAGAATAGCGAAAATTAAGGCGCATCAATAAAAAAGTATATTTAAAAGAGGTGAAACAAATGGCTTACCAGATCGGTGATGAGTGCATCAAGTGCGGCGTATGCGCAAGCGAGTGCCCGGTATCATGTATTTCTGAGGGAGACGCTACATATGAGATTAATCCTGACGAGTGCATTGATTGCGGCAACTGCGCAAACGTATGTCCGGTAGACGCACCTAAGGCGTAATTTTGCTTAAATACAAACACCGCCCGGCTTACTGCCGGGCGGTGTTTTGCTTTATCTCATATTTACATATTCCGCGATACGTATTTTCCTATTTTGTCTATCGCGTTATTTTCATCTGTACCCTCGGTAATGAATTTTATAGTATCGCCGCACTTGGTTCCCAAACTCAAAACCACAAAAATCTTGCTGATATCGGCTGCCTGATTGTCTTTTACAACATACGTTCTGCAATTATGTTCACCGGCAAGCTTTATGAGATCAAGCGCCGGTTTCGCGGCCAAATCATACCGATTTGTGATGGTGTACGAAAACTCTCTCACGTTATCTTACCTCCTTGATTTGGTATAATCCCGTTTCTTTGATTATTCCCGGGAATACTATTATTAAACTACCGTTGGGCGAAAAAGTCAATCCTAATTTTATCCAATTAATTTTTTTGAATATTTTGATTTTTGGATATTTTTTTGTGTAATTTTTTAAAACAATGGGTATTTCTCATACGTTTTACAGCAATTTTGTATATTTTGTCAAAGTTTGTTACAGTCATTTTACAAACAGGTTAAATAAGAATAAACGCGCCGAAAGCTGCATATAATTGATTGTCAATATAAATAAACGGAGGCAGCAATATGTGCGCTGAAAAATCAAAGAAACCTTCAGGCAGCAAAAACCGCGAAAAAACAAAACCGCTTAAGGACTCCGTGCGGCTTATAATAGTCAAAAAGTAACTTTTGTCTCTCCTTAAAATCGATAGACCGCGCGGCGCTTATTGCCGTGCGGTCTTATCGTCTTTTAGCAATCCTGTTTAAGCGGAACGTCGTACGCGTCAAAATTTATCTTGCGGCATAGAATTAATATACCTTCAACAAATCCCCAAATACCGCCGATACCGCAGGTTATCAAGGTAACCAAAATCTGGATTACCGCCTTTGTCGTAAATCCGAGATAGAAGTTATGCACCCCGTATCCGCCGAGAAGAATACCCAAAAGCCCCGCAAGCAGGCGCGACTTAGGCTCGTATCCGGGCGGCGGATATTTGCCGTACGGCGCAGAGTACGAAGAGCTCTGCTGCGTATTCTGCTGATATGCATTATTGTCATCGGGTACCGGCACGCCGCAGACCGGACAGAATTTTTCATCACCGCTAAGCTGCTGTCCGCACTTTGAACAGATTTTCATAAAAAGACCTCCTTCAGTCTATATACTAAATATATTTCTAATAAATCCCCACAGTACAAAGACTGTAATTAATACAGCCAAAAAAATATTGACCGCCCTCGGCACTTGCCTTTTGTACACCGCGGCATAAGGATAATACAAAAGCGCAAATATAAGCGCTGCAGCCTCGGGCAGAAACATCATATTCTGCGAAAACGCAGCTTTAAAATCACCTCTCAGCACTGAAAAAAGCACTCGCGTATTGCCGCAGGCGGGACACCTAAACCCGGTAAGCTCATTAAACGGGCACAAAAAATGAAATTCGGTATACTGCACCGCCGCATAAATAAGCGCCGCCATAGCCGCAAACGCGCTGTAAATCAAACACAATTTGACTGCACGTTTCATATCATCACTCCGCCTATATAATATCACATATCAGGCAAGAATTCAATACAATTGTTATAAAATTGAATTTAATGTCAAATCGCAAATTTCTCTCTTGTGTCACTCAATATTTAATGATATAATAATATTATATCATTTTTATGAGGTACGATATGCTAAAAAAGAAATTTATATATAAACCACTTGCTTTATTTGTCTCTGTCGCTGCTGTGCTTATGCTGACACTTGAAATAATCACTCTCGTCTGCCTAAACAGCAGCTTTGAAACGCAGTTCCTTGAAAACGCCCGAACTACGGCAGAGAGCGGACTTACTGACAGTTTAAGCGCGGCGCTCAATTCACAAAAGCGTGACTTTATCAAGCAGTATGAAGCAGAGAGCGTTATAAACAGCTATTCTACACAGCTCGGACTCAGTACGGAGCGCAAATGTTATGTACTCTCCGTGCCGGAGGGGTCTGTTATTGCGCCCCGCTCTGAGGAACAGACAACCTTTCAAAAAACGTCAAACCTTTCAAATGCGCTCGACCGCAAGACTATCGGAGACGATAAAACATTAAAGAGCGACTACACTGACTATGCTTGTTATATCAAGCCGTCGGGAAACTCGGGCAGCGATGGATACGTTCTGTACATACGCGACAGCAAGGCGTCTCTCAGCGCAATGATACGGCGTCAGCTCTGGTTCTTCCTTTGGATATTCATTGCCACGCTTGCAGTCGCGGTAATCGCCGCAGCGATTGTCTCAAATTCGGTAACGGCGCCGCTTAAAAAGCTTTCGCGCCGAGCAGAAAGCTTTGCCCGCGGAATATACGACCTGCCGTCGGAGACAGCAAGAGATGATGAAATCGGCTTGCTCAGCCGCGCATTTAACCATATGGGCAGTATGATGAGCCGCAGCATAAATCAGATAAGCGCTGAAAAGCACAAGGTTGACGTCATAATGGAGCACATCACAAACGGAATTATGGCATTCGACGCAGACCAAAGGCTTATCCATATTAACCCCGCCGCGCAGGAACTGTTCGATATTGGCGACGAGCCACCGGCATTTGACGACTTTTTTAAGCGGCTTGACGCGGGCGTATGTATGGCAGAGTTTTTATACCTTGATAAATATTCGACCGAAATCCGCGATATAACAATGGCGGGTACGCGCCACATACGTATATACTTCGTTCCGTTTAAGATGGAAAATGACCGCACTGCGGGCGTAGTCTGCGTGTTTGAGGACTTTACCGAGCAGTTCAATCTTGAGATTGCCCGCCGCGAATTTGTGGCGGAGGTGTCTCACGAGCTCAAAACCCCGCTGTTTATTATTAAGACCCATACCGAAACGCTGTTAAACGGCTATCTGGACGATAAAAAGATGGCAAAGAAATTTCTTACCACTATTGAAACCGAGGCGGACAAAATGACCGCGCTTGTGAGAAACCTTTTGGATTTGTCGAAATTTGACGTGCAGAAGTTTGAAATGAAAAAGCAGGTGTTCTCTATCGATCAAATGCTGCGCGGAATTGTCAGCCGTTTTGCGCTTGAGGCGGAAATTGAGGATATAGAGCTTCAATATATCCCGATGAACGAGCTGCCGCAGATGTACGCCGACCCTGAGCAGATTGAGCGCGCAATAGTAAACATCGTGTCAAACGCGATAAAATACGGCGAAAAAGGCGGACACGTGAATATTGCCGCTGGCAGTATGTACAACGAGGTATACATAAAAATCGAGGACGACGGCCACGGCATACCGAAAGCGGATTTAGATCACGTATTTGATAGGTTCTTCAGAGTTGACCGCGCAAGAACACGTGAGAAGGGCGGTACGGGACTCGGCCTTTCAATAGCAAAAGAAATTATCGAGAGCCACGGCGGCACAATAGTGATAGAGAGTGAATACGGCAAGTATACACGGGTAACAATAAACCTGCCCACGGCGAACATAGGCGATAAATAGATTTGGTATATACCGATTTTTGTCATTAAAAAATATATTGCAATTTTAAAGCAAGTGTGCTATAATCAAAGTCCATATGGGGGTGTAATGGTTTCGACAGGGTCGCAGAGACTTAGGGAGCGAGCCGCGGCGGGATACGCGTAAAAATCCCAAACTTTAAAATTAAACGCTAACAATAATAGAGTAGCTTTAGCTGCCTAAGCGCAGCTTGTCCTCCCGCGCCTACCGCACGCGCGGCTAAGGGCATCAACAATTGCGGTGAACGTGAACCGTGAAAGCTTTGACACGGTCACGCATTAATGAAGCTACTAAGCACGGCGCCTTGTCAATGGGACGCCGCGCGAGGGAAACCTAACCATTGACTACGCTCGTAGCCGCCTTAAGGGGATGCTTCTTTGGACAGGAGTTCGATTCTCCTCACCTCCACCAACGTAGGGACCAGAGACTAGAAACTACGCGTTTATACACCGCGTATCATTTCTGCCGCACACAAAAGGCGCTCCGACGGGCGCCTTTCCTTATAAATTTATGTCAGAATGTCAAAGTGTAGCCCGAAAAGCCCATTCTGCCTGAAGGTTGCACTTTTTGCAACGTCAGAGTTAAATCAGACCCGGCAATAAATAAAAAAGAGGCACGCAAACGCGTGCCCCTTTTACTGCGATTAGCAGCAGCCGCAGCCGTTGTTGTTACCGCATCCGCTAAAGCCGTCGTTTCCGCAGCAGCAGCAAATTAAGATGATGAGGATTATTATCCAAAGACATCCGCCGTTACCGAAGCATCCCATACGTCACACCTCCCGTTTTTTTGTTTTTGCGGCACGTTCTTTGTTCCGATACGGAGTTCTCCGTCCGCCGCCCAGAACAAAACCTGTTATTTTAAGTATAATTCGCTGCGAATTAGTCGCAGCAGCAGTTGTTATTGCCACAGCCGCTGAAACCGTTATTATTTCCGCAGCAGCAGGAAATTAAGATAATCAGTATGATTATCCACAGGCATCCGTTATCGCCAAAACATCCGTTCACTCTAATACACCTCCTAAAGTGTTTTCAATGTATACTATGACAAAACCTGTTTTTGGTGCTTTTATTTTTAAAAAATCATTTACATATTTCTTGATTTATGATATCATTTAAGCAGACTTTGTGCCGCCAAATGCGGCAGTACGGATTACAAAAA
>UQOT01000007.1 GCA_900542675.1 uncultured Eubacteriales bacterium
CTGTTGAGCCTAAAAAAGACAGTTTAGGCAAAATAGCGGAACAGAAAAATCGCGGACAGGAGTGGTAATTATGATAAGGCAATATTTGATTTATCGGTGCAGACCGCCTTAGCGGAGTACCCTTTTGAAAGAGAAAACCACAAAATATTTTATGGAGGTAATAATAAATGAGAACAAAACATTCTATTAAATCTGTGTTGTCGGGAGTTCTGGCAGCAGTAATGACCATTGGCGCGATGCCCGCTATAAGCGTTTTGGCAGCACAGGTGAATGAGTATATTGATCCCGCTGATGTTTGGATTACATCAAACGGCAGAACAAACGAGCTTGACTTCAATGCCACGATTACGCAGGAAACAGCTTGGTGTCCCGTGTGTAACAAGGACACGATAAATCTTACTTACAGAACGCCGGAATACACAAAATCGGGTACGACGGCGTTAAACAGAGGCGTTCAGTTCTCGGACGGCACAATGACAGACGGCGTTACAAAGGGAAACATTGATGACGGCAGACCGGGAGTTGACGCGACCTATTCAACGTACCATTGGACAAAATCTGTTTGCCAGATATGCGGCACGATAAACTCGGTTGACGGCGAAGGCTCATACAGCTTCGGCAGAAATGTTTACGGCTTGAATAGCTGCGACCACGATTTCTTCTTGGACTTTGATAATACAACATATACACCGTATGACAGCGAGTATCATACGACTACCTTGAAAAAGGGGCAGTATTGTCAGTTCTGCAAGGGAACAAAAGCAAGAGCCACCGACAAAAAGGAACGGCACAATGTTGATGAAACGATTGACGGCGAGCTGGGAAATCAACGCTTTCACATCACAGGCGAATGTGATGACTGCGGATATGACAAGAGCGAGTATGTGGCGGCAAAGTCTGTTATACAGAGCTACTACGGCAAAGTTGACGGACAGGCACACACCGTGACAGTCAATGATTTATCAGAGGACGGAGTGCATACCAAAATCCGCTACGGAACGGAAGCCAGTGAGTGCAACAAGACATCTGCACCAAAACCTGCGACAGCGAGGGCGTAAAGGAATTTCACTGTAAGCATTGTGACGAAAAAATGATACAGGCTATTTCTGCGACAGGTCATAAGCCCGGAACTCCGGCAACTTGTACGGAAGCCCAGATTTGCGAAAGCTGCGGCGCTGTTCTTGAATTGCCGATAGGACATCACTATTCCGAGACAGTAACGCCGCCGAGCTGTTCAGCTATGGGCTTTACAACTTTCACTTGTGACGATTGCGGTACTTCATATATCGGAAATTACACGGATAAGACAGCACATCATTATGTCGGTGTAATCACTCCCGCGACTTGCACAGAGCTTGGCTATACGACCTACACTTGCACAGAGTGCGACAATAGCTACAAGAGCGATTATGTTGATAAGACGGAACATCATTATCATATTGATGTGACTGCGCCTACTTGCACAGCTATGGGATATTCGACCTACACTTGTCACGACTGCGGCGTAAGCTTCATTGCGGATTACACCGACGTTGTGCCGCATAATTACAGAAAAGAGGTAATTGCTCCTACTTGCACCGAGCAGGGCTACACGGTTTACACTTGCCCGGACTGCGGAAAAGAATACATCGGTGACGAGCTTGAGCCTGTTGAGCATTAGTACAGCGCATCAGTAACAGAACCGAAGTGTGAGGAAATGGGCTTCACAACATATACTTGTGACGATTGCGGATATTCGTATATTGCCGATTACACAAATTCGACAGGACATCATTATGATGAGGTTGTAACTCCCCCGACTTGTACGGAAATAGGGTTTTCAACCTTCACTTGTAAGGACTGCGGAAAGAGCTATATCGGAAACGAACAGGCAAAGTTAGACCACGATTATGAAACTGCCGTAACATCACCGACTTGCACTTCAATGGGCTTTACGGTATTTACCTGTAAGGATTGCGGCGATATCTACACCGGCGATTACACGGACGTTATCCCCCATAATTACAAGGAAGTCGTAACCGCGCCCACCTGCTCAGAAATTGGCTTCTCAACTTTCACCTGTGAGGACTGCGGAAAGTCGTATCAGGGCAATGAAACAGCAAAAATACCGCATAATTACGATAAGGCTGTAACAGAACCGACCTGCACTTTAATGGGCTTCACGACATACACTTGCCCGGATTGCGGCGATACCTATACAGCGGACTATACGGATATGAAAGGACACGATTATGAAACGGTAGTTACAACAGCTACTTGTACCTCTATCGGCTACACAACATATATCTGTAAAAGCTGCGGCAACACATATATTGCCGATGAAACCGCAAAGGCGGCGCACAATTATGAGATTACCGTAACAGAGCCTACTTGTACCGAGCTTGGATATTCAACATATACTTGTAAGGACTGCGGCGAAACATATCGCGCTGATGAGGTTGCAGCAAACGGACACACCGTGTCGGATTGGATAATTGACACTCCGGCAACTATTGAGCATAGCGGTGAGAAGCATAAGGAATGTACGGTTTGCGGTGAGGTTCTTGAGAACGCAGAAATACCGCAGCTCACCGACAAAGACAACTCTGATGAGGACGGTCATTCAAAGGTCGGTGATTATTCTATCCTTATTACCGATAAGGACAACAAGCCGATTTTCGACAGCGAGATAAGCATTGATAAGAACGACAATATCACTATCGTTCTTCCTGACGGCAGACTTCTTAGTGCTGACGATATTACCACTATTACGGTAACACGCTCCGAAACACATCAGGCTGCTAAGGATATAAACATCTTTATCGCTGATACAAAAAATAACGCGGCAACAGGAAAGACTGATGAGAACGGACAGTTAAGAGTTCCGAACACACAGAGTTCAACAGGCAGCTCCAACGGTACGGTTGCAGACAAAGAAAATACCTATGTCGTTGTCGTAACCGATAAGAATGGCACACTTATTCCGAATTGCACCGTAACTGTCGGCGAAAACTTCTCAATAGATGTAAAGCTCCCCGACGATACTGCATTTGATAAGGATAACCGCATTACGGCAACGACAGTAACCGAAAAGGGTGAGCCGGTAAAGGGGCTGCGTGTTCAGCTTATCGGTGACGGCGATTTTGTGGAGAACGGCTACACCAATATTAACGGACAGATAACTCTGCCAATGTCAAATTCCGATATTACCGACGAAAACGGCAAAGGCGAGGTTGGCGAAATAAACGGCGACAAGATTTATGACTATATCGTTACTGTATCAGATGAAACAGGTCTTATTAAGAACGCGCTTATTACACTGATTTCAGATGATAATTCAGTTCTTGTATGCCTTCCCTACGGAAAGGTAATTGACTACTTTAACCGTACAACAATAAAGGTCGTTCGTTCAGACGGAACTCCTGTTTCGGATTGGAAAGTCAGCGTTTACAATAAGGACGGCAGCGGACTTCGTACAGAGGTTACGGACGAAAACGGTATAGTAATCGTTCCTCCGCTCTCCGAAGCTCCCATATCGAAGCCGACGCCTAATCCCGATCCTGACGAGGAAACCAAACCTCTCCCCGGCGTTGAAGTAACGCCTGTTCCCGGTGAAACGGAGAAACCGAGCGAACCTGAAAAGCCGGAGGAACCGACTGAAAAGCCAAGCGAGCCTACTCCCACTCCCGATTTAGGGGATGGCTCTGTTGTTCAGAACAAAAATTATAAATACCGTGTATATGTTTGGGACAATGACGGTGTTATTACAGAGTTTGGCTTGATTAAATTGCAGGACAACGGCGATTTGGTTATCGAGCTTCCCGAAAACAAGCTGCTTGATGAAAGCAATAAAACCTATGTTAAGGTTGTAAACGAGAATGACGGCACGGCAGTAAAGGCTATAACCGTCAATGTTTCAGATGTTAAGGGCGGTAAAGCTTCAGATATTACAAACAGCTACGGTATCGCGGTTGTTCCCGTATCGGATACGGACACGACAGACATCAAGGGTAACGCACAGGTTAAGGATAACGAAGGTAATCTGTATAATGTAAATGTTTCGACCGATGAAAAGGGCGCGATTGAAGGTGCGGTTGTAAAGGCTGCCGACGGTAAGATAACCATAACGCTCCCCGATGGAACGACAATCAATTACAAGGACAGAACCACGGTTACAGTTTCCAACAGGGACAATAAGCCTGTTTCAGGTATTCCCGTAAACGTAAAGGATAATGCGGGCGGCGACAGAACGGAAAACACTGATAAAAACGGTGCTGTTGTTGTTCCTCCGAGAAACGAGTTTGAAACGGACAATAATGGCGACACAGGAGAAATTCCCGTTCCGACACCTACCCCAAATCCCGACGCAACACCTGAGCCGGGTGATGATCCAAGTTCTACGCCCACTCCGACAGAGAAGCCGATTATAAAGCTGAATGTTAAGGTTCAGGACGAGAGCGGCATTATTGAAAATGCTGTTGTAGTTCGCGGCGATAATAACGAGATTACCGTTAAGCTCCCCAACGGCAAGGTTCTTGATAAGGATAACCGTATAAAGGTTACTGTTACAAATCAGGACAACGAGCCGATTGAGGGTATCAAGGTTACGGTAAATGAAAACAAAGGAAATACGGACAATGACACTACAAACAAGTTGGGCTATATAATCGTGCCTGTAATTGAAAACGACAATACCGACGGTAACGGCGGTGTTGTTGAGGAAAACAAGGATAATGTTAAGACGCAGTACACCGTTATTGTAGAGAACAACGACGGTAAGATTTCCGGCGCTGATGTTACGATTGCGGACAGTAAAATCAGTGTTAAGCTCCCTGACACGCATACTTTGACATCCTCAAATCAGACAAAGGTTACTGTTCTTGATAAGAACGCACAGCCTGTTAAGGATATGAATATTACTGTTACAGATAAGAATAGCAAGACCGCTGAAAAGTCAACTGACGCGAACGGAAAAATTACCGTTCCCGTTAAGACTTCGACAGGCGGTTCGTCATCAGGCGGAAGCTCCGGCGGCTCGTCAGGTGGCGGCGGTTCATCAAGTACCACATCAACCGTAAATGTCAAGATTACTGATAAGGACGGAAAGACCGTTAATATTTCCAAGTCGATAGATAAAGACGGAAAAGTTACACTGACACTCCCGAACGGTAAGACACTCACGGATAACTACTATGTTATCACAGTTACAGACGGACGCGGCAATGCGAAGCCAGACACCGATATTATCTTAAAGGATAAGAAAGGCAATTCCGCTGACGGCACTACCGATAAGGACGGTAAATTGACACTTCCGGCAGATGAACATAAGTCATATATCGTAGGTTACGAGGACGGTACTTTCAAGCCGGAAGGTGATATGACAAGAGCCGAAGCTGCGGCTATATTTGCAAGAAATATTGCTGAGCGCAAGGGTGAAAAGATGTCAAATGTCAAGTCATCATTTACCGATGTTGATACAAAGCTGTGGTATAATCAGTACATTTCATATCTTGAAAAGTATGATATTATCGAGGGTTACGATGATAAGACTTTTAAGCCCGATGCTCCTATCACAAGAGCTGAATTTGTGACTATGTGCGCAAGGTTCTATAACCTGTTTGATAAGACAACAGACGCTAAATCCAATAAATTTACAGACGTTGCAAGCTCTCATTGGGCGTACAAGTTTATAAACAGTGCTACGGCTATGGATTGGATAAAGGGTTATGCTGACGGCAGCTTCAAGCCAGACAACAACATTACCCGTGCCGAGGTGGTAGCTATCGTGAACAGAGTTACCGACCGTGAAGCCGATACGGAGTATGTCAATAAAAACCTGTCGAGCCTTAATCGCTTTGATGATTTGACCGATACAGGTTATTGGGCATACTATCCGATAATTGAAGCAGCGAACACTCATAAGGCGGTTACAAACGCTGACGGCGAAACTTGGGTGAAATAATTGTCGAATACTTGCAGAAAAGCAGTCTTGACGGATTGCTTTTCTGCGATAAATGTGCTATAATTTAATTAATAGATAAATCGGGATTTTGCGGAGGTGTATGTAATGGAACGCTTGGAAAAGGTGGAACTTACAGCTTTATGTTTATTGCATCAAAATGGACAATATTTGTTACAAGACAGAGTAAAGAAAGATTGGAAAGGATTTACATTACCTGGTGGACACGTGGAACCAGGTGAGTCTATAGTTGATGCCATTGTCCGAGAAATGAAAGAAGAAACAGGGTTGACGATTACAAATCCAAAACTGTGTGGTGTAAAACAGTTTCCGATTGATGAAGGACGATATATTGTTTTTCTTTTTGAGGCAACTCAGTATGAAGGAGAACTTTGTTCTTCTGACGAAGGAAAAATGCAGTGGATTAAAACAGAAGAACTTGATAAACTTAACTTGGTTAATGATTTTTATGATTTGATTGATGTGATGCTTGATGAGAATTTAAGCGAATTTCAATATGTTATTAAAAATAAGAAATGGAATATTATCAAGAAGTAGATCAACAGCAAATTCCCGTTTGTCGAGCTGATAAATTATAGCAAAGTATGTGTAAGCAGAGGATAACAAGTAAATAACAAATACAAGGAGTAATCTGAAAATGATTGCTCCTTTTTTGATGCCTGAAGGAGGTGATATTTATGCAGGAAGAAGTTGAAAACAGAACAGTCACGTTAATAATCAGCACAACAAAAATGACAGGCAGAGCTTTGAAAGGAGCGTTGCAAAAATATCTTGCATATCAAAAAGCCAAATCACAAGGCAAGGCATATAAGGATGTTAAGCCGACGGGCAAGCAAACGGTCAAGCAGCTTATCGGGCAAAATCAGGGTGTTACCAATGTTGAGATTGAGGATAAAAGTATCAAGGATTTTGAGCGAATAGCCCGAAAATACGGTGTGGACTACGCCATAAAAAAGGACAAAACCTCGGATATTACGAAATACCTTGTATTCTTCAAAGCGAGAGACGGTGACGCTTTAAATGCCGCAATGACGGAATATGCACAAAAGAAGCTGAAAACTCAAAGCAAGCCGTCGCTGCTTAAACGGCTTAAATCACTCGGAGCGCTCGTGCAGAACCGTGAGCCGAAAGTTAAAAATAAGGATAGAGGGCGTGAATTATGAAGCAGATAAATTACAAAAAACTCATTATCCCGAATATCCCCTACCTGTTCATAGCTCTGCATTATCAGAATTGCGGTGTATGTGAAAGGAAAAAACGCAAAAAAGTTCCGTAAGAATGAGGAATACGGCTCAGCGCGCTGGGGTACTCACGATGATATTGCACCGTATATTGATGCCGTATTTGAAAACAATATCCTGCTCACTCAGACGGAACGATTAACAATGAACAGCCGCCCGAAAAATCCGAAGCTGGCAAGAAACAAGAATGTGCTTGTAATCGGTGGTTCGGGCAGCGGTAAGACAAGGTTTTTCATAAAGCCCAATCTGATGCAGATGCACAGTAGTTATGTTGTTACCGATCCGAAAGGAAGTATCCTTATCGAGTGCGGAAAGCTCCTGCAAGAGAACAACTATCGTATAAAGGTATTTAACACGATAAACTTCAAAAAGAGTATGCACTACAACCCGTTCGCATATATCCACAGCGAAAAGGATATTTTGAAGCTCGTTACCACGCTTATCACCAATACCAAGGGCGAGGGCAAAGGCGGAGACGATTTCTGGGTGAAAGCTGAAACGCTGCTGTATTGCGCCCTGATAGGCTTGATATGGTACGAAGCTCCGCCGGAGGAACAGAACCTTGCTACCCTTGTTGCATTTATCAATGCTATGGATGTTCGTGAGGACGATGAAGCCTTTAAAAATAATGTAGACCTTGCATTTGAGGAATTGGAAGCAAGAGAGCCGGAACACTTTGCAGTAAGGCAATATAAGAAATACAAGCTCGCTGCCGGAAAAACAGCGAAATCTATCAATATTTCCTGCGGCGCTCGGCTTGCCCCTTTTGACATTTCCGAGCTTAGAGAAATAACGATGTATGACGAATTGGAGCTTGATACTCTCGGCGATAAAATCTTTATCAATGAGAAGGACAAGAACGATAAGAGTTATCAGAAAACGGCTCTGTTTCTCATAATGTCCGATACGGATACTACTTTCAATTTCCTGATAGCAATGATTTATTCGCAGCTATTTAATCTGCTTTGTGAAAAAGCAGATGATGTTTACGGCGGCAGGCTTCCGGTACACGTTCGGTGTCTGATAGATGAGTGCGCCAATATCGGTCAGATACCAAACCTCGAAAAGCTGATGGCGACCATACGAAGCCGTGAAATATCGGCTTGCTTGGTATTACAGGCTCAGAGTCAGCTAAAAGCACTCTATAAGGAAAGCGCCGATACAATAATCGGCAACTGCGACACTTCTATATTTCTCGGAGGTAAAGAGCCGACTACGCTCAAGGAGCTTAATCAGGCACTCGGCAAGGAAACGATAGATACCTATAACACGGGCGAAAGCCGCGGCAGAGAAGTTCCGCACAGCTTAAACTATCAAAAGCTTGGCAAAGACCTTGCTTCTGTCGATGAGCTGTCCGTCCTTGACGGCGGCAAGTGTATCTTGCAGCTACGCGGTGTGCGTACGTTTAAATCCGACAAGTACGACATCACGCAGCACCCGAAGTACAAGTATTTATCGGACGCAAATCCGAAAAACACTTTTGATATTGAAAAATATCTCAAATGCAGATTAAAAGTGAAGAAGGACGAGGTGTATGATGTATTTGAAGTTAATGCCAGTCAATAGTATATTCCTTTTTAAATTGGCTAAAATATATCTATATAATTTTAGCTAACCGTATTGACAAATTAGCTAAAATAACATATAATAAATATAGCTAATATAAGGAGGTGCGTATTATGACTACAGTAACCGCAACAGATGTTCAAAACAATTTCGGCAAGTATCTGCAAATGGTACAAACAGGCGAAGAAATTATTATTCTGAGAAACGGCAAGGAGATGGCGCGGCTTATTTCGCACGACAAAAGCGTTTCCTTTTTAACAGACTCTCTTATCGGTGTTCTGAAAAATGACTATGACGATAAGGCTGCAAGAGCGGAAAGGATGGCTAAATATGAAAGTGTTGATTGACACAAATGTCGTTCTTGATGTTTTGTGCAAAAGAGAGGACTTTTATGAAGATGCGGCAAGAATTATGAAATATTGTGAGGTAAATAAAATCACAGGTGTTATTTCAGCGTTGACTATTCCCAATATCGTATATATAATGCGAAAGGAATTGGACGCGCAGAAAACAAGAGATGTAATTGAAAAATTGCAGCTCGTGTTCACCGTCGCCGATTTGAAAGCCGACGATATAAAGAAGGCATTGTCAATGAATTTCAAGGATTTTGAAGATGCGCTTCAAAGTGCGTGTGCTTCAAGAATTAAAGCCGATTACATCATAACGAGGAACATCAGAGACTTTGCAAACAGCAAGGTCACGGCAATAAAACCTACTGAGCTTTTAGAAAGAATTTAATAAACGCATTTAGCGGGAACAACCTTTAACTAAGGGTTGTTCCTTTTTTAGTGCAAATTCTTAAAATCCCAGCCCAATGGGTTGTTCACATAGATAAGACACAAGACATAAGACAGCTATTACTTAATATTAAATTTTAATTCAAATCATTTTAAGGAGGAAACAACTATGGCATTTTTTAACTCGGCAGTAACCGTACTGCAAACACTTGTAATAGCTCTCGGCGCAGGACTTGGCATTTGGGGAGCTATTAACCTTATGGAAGGATATGGAAATGACAACCCCGGTGCAAAGTCACAGGGTATGAAGCAGCTTATGGCGGGCGGAGGCGTAGCCCTTATCGGTATGACGCTTGTACCGCTTCTGTCGGGACTGTTCAGCTAAAGAAACAAGACGGTAAAGCCCCCGTAAGGCTAATTGCGGGGGCTTTTTGAAAGGTGAACAACTTGCTTGCAAGTTGTAGCGAGCAAATCCGAAAGGATTTGTGTTAGCGTAGAGAGGAGGAAAACTCGTTGGATTATATTTTTGATAAATTCACCGAATGGATAAAAAACCTTCTTGTCAATGGGATTATGAACAATTTGTCCGGGCTGTTTGATAATGTAAATACTAAGGTTCAGGAAATCAGTACACAGGTAGGTTCAACCCCGCAGGCTTGGAACAGCAACATTTTCAATATGATAAAAAACCTGTCCGACAATGTTATTTTACCTATCGCAGGAGTTATTCTTGCGATAGTAATGACCTTGGAACTTATTCAGCTTATCACCGACAGGAATAACTTACACGATGTTGATACTTGGATGTTCTTTAAGTGGATATTCAAAGCAGCTTGTGCGGTTTTGATTGTATCCCACACTTGGGATTTGGTTATGGGAGTATTTGATGTAGCCCAGAGTGTTATAAGCCGTTCATCCGGCGTTATAACAGGAACATTGAACATTGATATTGCTTCACATTTTGCAGACCTTGAAACACGGCTGCAAGCAATGGGTGTCGGTGAACTGTTGGAGCTTTGGCTGCAATCGTTCATTGTCGGTATCTCAATGTGGGCGCTGTCTATCTGTATTTTCATCATAGCCTACGGGCGTATGATTGAAATATACCTTGTAACCTCGGTAGCTCCTATTCCGATGTCCACAATGGTAAACCGTGAATGGGGACAGATGGGACAAAATTATCTGAGGTGCTTATTCGCATTAGGTTTTCAGGGCTTTTTGATTATGGTATGTATAGCGATTTACGCCGTATTGGTTCAGAATATGATTGTCGATACAAACGTCAGCACGGCTATTTGGTCGTGTATGGGTTATACGGTGCTTCTGTGCTTTACATTATTCAAGACAGGCTCGCTGGCTAAAAGTGTTTTCAACGCTCACTAAAATCGGAAGGAGGAAAAATTATGGCTTATGTACCCGTACCAAAGGATTTGACAAAAGTCAAAACAAAGGTGATGTTCAACCTCACCAAGCGGCAGCTTATATGCTTCGGAATAGGAATTGTTATCGGATTGCCGATATTTTTTCTTACAAAGAAAGCGCTCGGTACAAGCGTATCGGCAATGCTTATGATTATCGTAATGCTTCCTTGTTTTCTGCTTGCATTGTATGAAAAGCACGGGCAGCCGCTTGAAAAGGTACTAAAAAACATCATTGATGTCTGCTTCCTTCGTCCGAAGGAGCGCCCGTATATGACAAATAATTTCTATGATTGCTTACGCAGACAGGAAGAACTTGAAAAGGAGGTTACGCAAATTGTACACAAAAAATCTGAGCCGCGCGGACAAAAACGCCATTGATACGGCTATCCGCAAGGCAAAAAAAGAAGATAAGAAGCAAATGTCGGCTCAGGACAGTATTCCGTTTCAACAGATGTTTCGTGACGGAATATGCAAGGCGAGCGACAACTATTACACAAAGACTATTCGCTTTCAGGATATTAACTATCAGCTTAATCAGAACGAGGACAAAACCGCCATTTTTGACGGCTAGAGCGATTTTTTGAACTACTTTGACAGCTCAGTAAACTTTGATCTGTCATTTATGAATTTATCCGCAAAGGATGACAGCTTTTCCCGTCAGCTTGTTATCGCTCCGCAGGGTGATGACTTTGACGAAATCCGTGAGGAATACACGGAAATGCTTCAGGACAGACTTTCCCGCGGCAACAACGGGCTTATCAAGACAAAGTATATCACATTCGGCATTGAAGCTGAGAACATCAAAGCGGCAAAGCCAAGAATTGAGCGTATCGAAACAGATATTCTCAATAACTTTAAGAAGCTCGGTGTTTCGGCAGCTCCGCTGAACGGTGTTGAACGGTTAAAGGTAATGTACGATATGTTTCATCTTGACGCAACAGAGCCGTTTAGGTTCTCGTGGGATTGGCTCCCGAAAACGGGCTTGTCCGTGAAGGATTTCATAGCCCCGTCGTCGTTTGAGTTCAGGAACGGTTATGGATTTAAAATCGGCAGCAAAAGCGGAAAGGCATTTTTTCTGCAAATACTCGCGCCGGAGCTGTCGGACAGAATGCTTGCGGATTTTCTTGATATGCAAAGCTCGGTTATCGTGTCTATGCACATTCAGTCGGTAGACCAAGTAAAAGCGATTAAGACGATAAAGCGCAAAATAACTGACCTTGATAAGATGAAGATTGAGGAGCAGAAAAAAGCTGTACGCAGCGGATATGATATGGACATCATTCCGTCAGATCTTGCTACATACGGAAGTGAAGCTAAAAAATTATTGCAGGATTTGCAGAGCCGGAATGAGCGAATGTTTTTAATGACGTTTATCGTTGTAAACTTAGGCGATACAAAACGCAAGCTCGACAGTAATGTATTTCAGGCAAAATCCATTGCCCAGAAATATAACTGTACGCTTGAACGGCTTGATTTTCGGCAGGAGGAAGCGTTAATGTCCTCTCTCCCACTTGGTAGAAACTTAATCGACATTCAGCGAGGCTTAACAACATCAAGCGTCGCTATTTTTATACCCTTTACCACGCAGGAGCTTTTTCAAACAGGCAAAGAAGCCTTATATTGCGGTATCAATGCACTTTCAAACAACCTTATAATGGTTGACCGCAAACTGCTTAAAAACCCCAACGGTCTTATACTCGGAACGCCGGGCAGCGGTAAATCGTTTTCGGCAAAGAGAGAAATCGCAAATGTTTTTCTTGTAACTGAGGACGATATTATCATCTGCGATCCCGAAGCAGAGTACGGGCCGCTCGTGGAACGACTGCACGGACAGGTAATAAAAATCTCACCGACCTCCGCAGACTTTATAAATCCGATGGATTTGAATTTGAACTATTCGGAGGAAGAAAACCCGTTATCCCTTAAATCGGACTTCATACTCTCACTTTGTGAGCTGATTGTCGGCGGCAAAGAAGGTTTGCAGCCTGTTGAGAAAACAATCATCGACCGCTGTGTAAGGCTGATTTACAGGGATTACTTAAACGATCCCCGCCCGGAAAATATGCCTATCCTTGAGGATTTGTATAATGAGCTGCGCAAGCAGGACGAAAAGGAAGCTCAGTATCTTGCAACGGCGCTTGAAATATACGTCACAGGTTCACTTAATGTATTCAACCACAGGACAAATGTAAATATCCATAGCAGAGTTGTGAGTTACGATATTAAGGAGCTTGGCAAGCAGCTTAAAAAGATAGGTATGCTCATTGTTCAGGATCAGGTCTGGAACAGAGTTACCGTCAACCGTGAAGCACATAAGTCAACGAGATATTACATTGATGAGATGCACTTGCTCTTAAAAGAAGAACAGACTGCGGCATACACGGTAGAGATTTGGAAGCGTTTTCGTAAGTGGGGCGGTATTCCGACAGGTATTACACAGAACGTCAAAGACTTGTTATCAAGCCGTGAGGTAGAAAACATCTTTGAAAACTCCGATTATGTGTATATGCTCAATCAAGCGTCCGGCGACAGACAGATACTTGCAAAACAGCTTAACATATCGAATCATCAGCTTTCCTACGTCACGCACTCAAGCGAGGGCGAAGGCTTGCTGTTCTATGGCAGTACAATTTTGCCGTTTGTTGACCATTTCCCAAAGGATACAAAGCTCTATGGCATAATGACGACCAAGCCACAGGAACAGGTTAAACAAAACAATTAAATTTCAGGAGGTAGAACACTATGAAACACACAGAAATCTGTATAATTAACAAGGATAAGCTCTATGAGCTTATAAACAAGGTTATCGGCTTGTATCAGATAGTTGATGACCATTGTATGGTGGTAGACGCAACTCTCAGCCATTGCGAAAGACCGAGAAAGGGCGATATGCGTACCCTGAATAATTCGCTCGAAGGTAAATTTTTCGATACGCTTAAAAGTATTGGCTGCCCTCATTACGCTATGTCAGAGGACGATGAGGGTGCTATGTTTGAGGGGATTTTGAATATGCTTGAACCCGAATTTATTACAACCGGAGAAGCGGAGGATAATGCCGAAACGGAACAGACTGATTTGGGCAGCTTCCTTGAACAGCTCGGCGGTATATTTTTATCCGGCAAGCCTGTTACAATCTCGGCAAATATCTATATCAACACAGGAAGTGAGGATTGATTATGAAAAGCAAATCAAGACAAGGCGGTGGTAAACAATGCCCAAGAAAGCACCACGACTTCTGTTTACCGATGAAGAACGGCAAGCTCCCGAACTCAAACGTGCGGTTAATAAAGCAGATAAGGCAGCCGCCCAATTGGAAAAGGCAGAGGCGAACATTCCAAAGAAAAGGGTAAAAAAGAAACAGCGGTATATTGATGAAAAAAGCGGTAAGGTCAAAACTAAAATACTTTTTGAGGAAGTCGATAAAAAGAAGCCTTCATCGCATTTAAAGTCGGAAATCAAAACAGTACCCGCCCAAGTCGCGGCGGGTGCTGCCGTAAATGTTCTGCGTGACAACGAAGATGACAGTACATCTGTAAGCGCCGCTCACGGTATTGAGAAAACGGCTGAAGCAAGTATCAGAACGGCGAAATTTACATACCGTTCTTCAAAGCTGAAGCCGTATAAGGCTGCGGAAAAGGCTGAAAAACAGGCGGATAAAGCAAATCTCAATACACTTAACAAGCAGGCAAAGTTCCAGTCTCGTGAAGCTCCGGGCAGTAACCCTAATTCAAAATGGCAGCAGAAACACGCTATTAAGAAGGAATACGCAAAAGCGAAGAAAAGCGGTCAGACCACAAAGAAAGCGTCTGAGGTTACGAAAGAAGCTTCAAAGAAAGCTGCGGAAGGTTCAAAAAAGATTGCTGAATTTATCGGGCGGCATAAAAAGACGTTTGCCATAGTCGGTATCATAGCTGCTGTTATCGTCATAATCTGCTGTATTTGTTCCTCCTGCTCCGTTATGTTTCAGGGTGCGTCCTCCGCAATAGCAAGCTCGACATATCCGAGTGAGGACAGCGCTATGCTTGCAGCGGAGGAAAAATACAAGGAATTAGAGCAGGACTTGTCGGACACTATCTCAAACTACGAGAGTACCCATAGCTATGACGAGTATGTTTATGAGCTTGATGATATAGAACACGATCCCTATGTGCTTATATCCGCTCTCACGGCGCTTCATCAAGGAGCGTGGACGGTATCGGATATTGAAGCTGATTTATTTGCAAGGCAGTATGTTTTGACAGAAAGCGTAACGGTTGAGCAACGGACAAGGACAGTATCAAATCCCGACGGAACAACCTCCGAGGAAACCTACGATTACTATATCTGTACCGTTAAGCTCGTCAATAATAACCTGTCGCACATTCCGTCCGAAATACTCACGCAAGACCAATTAGAGCTGTATGCCACATATATGCAGACGCTCGGTAACAGACCTGATTTATTTACAGACTCGGTGTATGTAGATAAATACATCAATACCGAATATGAGGACTATGCAATACCGCCGGACGCTCTGTCCGATGTTAAATTTGCGGCTATGATGAACGAAGCGAAAAAGTATCTCGGCTATCCTTATGTTTGGGGTGGTTCTTCTCCCTCCACCTCTTTCGACTGTTCGGGTTTTGTGTGCTGGGTGTTAAACCACAGCGGTTGGAATGTCGGCAGAACGACAGCGGAAGGTTTAAGGCAGCAATGCGTGAGAGTAGCGCCGTCGGAAGCAAAGCCGGGCGACCTGATATTCTTTGAGAGGACATATAACACAGCAGGAGCGTCACACATCGGAATTTATGTCGGTGACGGTATGATGATTCATTGCGGAGATCCCATTCAGTACGCAAATGTAAATTCAGCATATTTCAGTTCACATTTTATGCAGTACGGCAGGCTGCCGTAAAAAAGGAGGCTATTTATGAATATAAGAATTTCAAAGCTCAAGGAGGAATACGAGAGAAACGCTGAAAAAATCGTATCCTTACAGGCTAAAAACAAAAAGCTCGCAGAAAAGATAACGCAGCTTGAAAACGCTGAAATTATCGGCGCTGTTCGCGGATGCGGGCTTACGATTGACGAGCTTTTGAGCTTGCTCGGCAAAGCTGACAAAGCTCCCGAAACTAAAAATGATTTGGAGGAAAACGACAATGAAATTTAAGACAATTTTAATAACCCTGGCTGTCGTATTCAGTATGGCGGCTTTTTCTTTCCCCGCAGCGGCGAATGTCAACGCCGATGAGCGGAGGAAATCAGCGTAAATGACAGCGTAGAAAGCAAAACCCCGCTCACGCCGGGCGGAAATCTTACCGTTATTGATGATGTTCATCAGACAAACGACAAGGACGAGGTTGAGGACAAACAATTTGTAACGGTACAGTCCAAAAACGGCAATACCTTCTATATTATTATCGACCGCAGCGGCAATCAGGAAAATGTATATTTCCTAAACGCTGTTGATGAAGCTGACCTTATGGCTCTTATGGAGGATGAACAGAAAGCTGCGGTTACGGCTGCTTGCAACTGTACAACGAAATGTGAGCTTGGCAGCATAAATGCGGATTGTGCCGTATGCTCAAAGAATAAGGACGGCTGTATTGCAACTGCAACAGCTACCCCTGCTCCGAAAGAGGAAAAGCAGCCCGAAAAGAAGCAGAACAATATTACTCCGATTATCGGACTTGTTCTTCTTGCATTGTTAGGTGGCGGCGGTGCGTTCTATTGGTTTAATATCAAGAACAAAAAGTCAAGCACGAAAGGCACGACCGATCCTAACGACTTATATGAGGAGGACGATGAGGATTACGAAACCGAGGACACTGAGGTAGAAACGGACTCCGAACCGGAATATGAGGTTAAGGACGAGGATAGCGAAATATCCGATGATGAAAGTGAGGATTTGGAAGAATGAAACATAAACTTGTAATTGCAGAAAAACCTTTGGTAGCAAAGACGATTGCGAACGTAATCGGAGCAACAAAGCACAATGACGGGTACTTATCAGGAAACGGCTATGCCGTTTCTTGGTGCTTCGGTCATTTAGCTGAGCTTGCACAGGCTGAAAGCTATGACGAAAGCTACGGAAAGTGGAAGTATGAGGACTTACCTATTATCCCCGACGTTTGGCAGTATGCAGTCAGCGAGGATAAACGCAAACAGCTTGAAATTATTACGGGCTTAATGCGTGATGAGAGTGTTACGGAAGTAATAAACGCCTGCGATGCCGGACGTGAGGGCGAATTGATTTTCAGAACTGTATTTAATCTTGCCGGATGTAAAAAGCCTATGAAGCGTTTGTGGATTTCATCAATGGAGGACACAGCCATAAAGGACGGTTTTAATAAACTTCGTCCCGGCAGCGAATACGATAATCTTTATCTCGCCGCACTTTGCAGAAGCAAGGCAGATTGGCTTGTCGGTATCAATGCGACAAGGCTGTTTTCTGTTCTGTATCACAGGACGCTCATTGTCGGCAGAGTTGTATCGCCTACTCTTGCTATGATCGTTCAACGTGAAGCCGATATAAAAGCCTTTAAGAGTGAGCCGTTTTACAAGACAGTTCTTGAGTTTGACGGTTTCAGGGCTGAAAGTGAACGCTTTGCCGATGAAGAAAGTGCTACAGCGGCTGCACAGATTTGTAACAATGATGAAGCGGTTGTAAAATCGGTTGAGCGAAAGGAAAAAAGCGAAAAATCTCCCGCGCTTTATGACCTGACTACGCTCCAGAGGGACGCGAACAGGCTATTGGGCTATACGGCGCAGCAGACTCTTGATTATTTACAGTCCCTTTATGAAAAGAAGCTATGTACTTATCCGAGAACGGACAGCAAATTCCTGACCGACGATATGAAAGGCTCTGTAAGTGAAATTGTTGGTATATCCGCAGATGTTATTGATTTAGTGTCCCCTCAAAATATAAATGCGGATAAGGTTTGCAATAGCAAAAAGGTATCAGACCATCACGCAATTATCCTCACAAAGAGCGTTAAAAGCGCAGATGTCAATTCCCTGATTGCAGGCGAACGGGAAATCCTGAAGCTCATAGCAAGGAGAACGCTTTGCACCGTAAGCGAACTGTATGTTTATACGGAAACTGCGGCTGTTATCTCCTGCGGCGACAGAGAGTTTAACACAAAAAGCAGATTTGTCATTAATCTCGGTTGGAAAGCCTATCTTAAAGCTGATGAGCCGGACAGTAACCTGACTGAACTTTACGAGGGACAGATATTAAATCCGAAATATATATCCGTTACCGAGGGCAAGACAACACCGCCGAAGCATTTTACGGAGGACACAATACTTTTCGCTATGGAAAAAGCGGGCGCAAAGGATATACCCGATGAAGTCTTTTTGGGGTACCCCGCGCAAGCAGGCTTGCGTGGGGAAAAGGAGGAACAACAAAGCGAAGTGAATACCCGCCAAACGGCGGGTGTAACGGAGCGGAGTTTGTTCCGACGCGGATTAGGTACTCCGGCAACGCGAGCGTCTATTATAGAGAAGCTCGTTTCTGTGGGTTTTGTTACAAGAAAAAAGGGACAGAAAACCGTTAATCTTATCCCGGACGGTATCGGCACATCTCTCATAACCATACTTCCCGAAGAATTACAGTCTCCGCTCCTGACGGCTGAATGGGAACAGCAGTTGCTTCTGATTGGGAAAGGCGAACTGAAACCTGATGAGTTTATGTCAGCCATAAAAAATATGGTTGAAAATCTTGTGAAAAATTACAAGGTCATAGACGGAGCTGAGGTATTGTTCCCATCGGGCAGAACGGTTGTCGGCAAATGTCCCCGCTGCGGAAGCAATGTGACCGAGAGCAAAAAGGGATACTTTTGTGAAAAGAACGATTGTCGGTTTGCTCTGTGGAAGGATAACCGTTTCCTGACCTCAAAAAGAGTGGGACTGACTAAAAAAATGACTGAAACTCTGCTCCGTGACGGTAAAGCCTATGTCAGCGGAATTTACTCCGAGAAAACAGGCAAAAAGTATGACGCTTTTATCGTTATGACCGATGACGGCGCAAAAACTACTTTCAGTCTTGATTTTAACAGTAAAAAATAAAGGAGGCGTTACAAATGGCAGAAAATAAGAGAAACGCAGCTATTCCCGAAAAAGCAGAAGCTCCGCAAACAGAGAAAAAGACCAATAAACAACACTTAAAGGACATCACCGACAGCATTGAAAACGGGATAAAAGAGCTGTTTGAAAGCGATAAGTACAAGCAGTATTTACAGACAATGAGCCGTTTCCACAGATACAGCGTTAATAACCAAATGCTTATCTATATGCAAAATCCCAAAGCTACGCTTGTTGCGGGATTTAATAAATGGCGTGACCAATTCAGCCGTAATGTAAAAAAGGGTGAAAAGGGCATTAAAATTATTGCTCCTACTCCCTATAAGAAGATTGAGGAAACAAAGCTCGATCCCGACACCAAGCTGCCTATGCTTGATGATAACGGTAAAATCATTACCGTGGAAAAGGAAGTACAAATTCCAATGTTCCGCGTAGTATCAGTCTTTGATGCGAGCCAGACGGTGGGAAAACCTCTGCCGCAGCTTGCAAGTGACTTGTCGGGTAATGTACAAAATTACGATGCGTTTGTGGAAGCGATAAAGCGCAGCGCGTCCGTTCCAATAACCTTTGAGCCGATAGCCGATAATACGGACGGATACTTTTCAACGGACGAGCAGAAAATTGTTATCCGCGACAATATGAGCGAGGTTCAGACGGTATCGGCGCTCTTGCACGAGCTGGCGCACTCCAAGCTCCACAACACAAAAGCAAAAGAAGAAAAATTGCAGGAGGTTGAAGTGTTTGGAGAGAAAGCGTTATTTTCAAACAGCAGGATTGATAAATCGGAAGTTCCCGATGGGCTTTACTGTTATGATTTGCGCGGAAGCAGTGATGATCCGGGCAGCCCTGTTGCCGTTGAAGAAAATGTAACCGTAAACCACGCAGGCTGTATAATTTGCTCCAAGCCTATCGACTTTTCCGAAGCCGACTATGTACCGCTTAATGACGGACTTAACTTTTTGGGTACGGAAAAAGGCATAAAAGAATTTTTATATGAGCAGTATCCCGATAAAGCTAAAATATCGAGAAATACCGAGGAGGTTCAAGCCGAAAGTATTTCGTTTGCCGTTTGCGCTTACTACGGCATAAAAACAGATGAAAACAGCTTCGGATATATTGCTTCGTGGAGCAATGGTAAGGACCTGAAAGAACTGAGGGAGTCTCTTGAAATCATCAACAAAACTTCAAGTAAAATGATTACTGATATAGACAAAAACTATGCTGAAATCAGAAAGGAGCGCGGTCTTGACAATGAGACGCTTGAGCTTGATGAAGCAATGTTTGAAAACAGTATCAACTATTTGCATATACAGCGCAATTCCGATAATGTTTGGGACTATTCTGTTTACGATAAGGAAACCTTAAAGCTCGTTGACGGCGGACAAATTGATAATCCTGAAATGAGGCTTGAAGAAATCAAGGAGCAGATTATTTCCGAATACTCTGTTAAGCTGCCCTACGGCGAACCAATGCCTGACAGCGAGAAAAACAGACTTCTTGATGATATTTCCGAAAAGGCATTGTCGCAAATGTCTGTGGATTTGCCCGATCCGAATATTACGCAGGCAGATATGAGAGCCTACGGGTATGATTATGAAAATATGTTACCGCTTGAAAAGGAAACTGCGTATCGGCTTGCTAAAGAAGCAGATGCGACAATTTATATGCTCCACAGCGACAATACCGAGTCAATGGTAATTGATTTAGCCGAGATAAACGATTTTGACGGTATCTTCGGTATAGAAAAGCAGGATTGGGAGGCTGTTAAGGATAATTATCTGAAAAATGCTGAGATGTCTGTTGAGGACGATTACAACATGATTGACGGAATTGTAAATAACGGCGATAATAAGACTGTGGCAGAGCTTGAAGCTGATGTAAAGGACGGCAAGTCAATTTCCCTGCTTGACCTTGCAGACGCTATTGAAAGGGAAAGCAAAGAAACAAAACAATCCAAGTCCGCAAAGACGGCTGAAGAAAAGCCTTCGCTTCTTGCAAAGCTGAGCCGTCCGCTGCCGCAGCAGCAGGACAAAACACAAACAAAATCCAAGGAAAGAGAGATGTAAAGCTATGACAAACTTAACACACGACGAAATGAACCTTCTGTGTATCTATCAGAAGAACACGAGGATTGGAACGATGGACGCTATAACGGTAATGCAGCAGTACCTTGAACAAGACGAAACCGAGCTTGCCGCAATGTCCGACTCGCTGCTCACTAAGCTTGAAAAGATGAGTGATGAGGAATTTGACAGCCTTGAAAAATTCCCGGACTTCGATTATTGATGTTGTTAGAGAAAAGCGGTTCTCCAGAGCCGCTTTTTTCGCTTTATGTATTGTGTTTTAGCCGCTTTTGTGGTATAATTCTGTTATATAAATCGGAATTTGTCAGGAGGCGTATTTATGGAAACAAGTGAGAATATTGGGATTATTAATCAAGCGTATTCTCTTATAAAAGGCGAATATGCTTTTCAAAGAAGTACGATATATTTACAAAATTCTTTTTGGGATGGGGTATCCGAAGAAGACTACATCAAAATGGATTATAAGTTAAAAGCGATTCGACAAGATTTCGCAAAAATTTTGGTTATAATGAACTCTATTGATATAACCTATTCGAAATATCAACGAAATGAATTTACTCCATCCTATTTTTCTGCGATGAATGATCAAGCAACTGATGAATTAGGTTGTTTCATTGAATATTTATTTGCAAAATACCGTGTAATATTAGAATATATTCAGCAAATAATGGAGATTTGTATTCCGCCTAGATTAAATGATATTCAACAGGAAAAATATAGCAAGCTAGAGAAAGCTCACACTAAATATAAGTTTTTGCTAAAATATGTAGCTGAAAACATTGAAGAGACCAGGTGTGTTCTGAATATGGAGTGGTTTCAAAATATTAGAATAGACAGAGATTTTATAATACATGATGGTGCTACTTGTCTTGTTTTTGGTGATAGAAAAGATTTATTGTTTAAAGTCATGACTACTGACGCATTAGATAAGGAAGATGATGAACCTAATAAATTTTATTCAAATGAAAACGGACTAATCTACTATGTGCGTTACTGGGGACTACAAATTTCTAAGTTAATTGTTTTTGCTGAAACGATAATTAAATTTCTAATGGATATTGGTAATATATCTGCGGACAAAAAGGAACAAATAGACTTACTTTTATTGCAAGGAAGAAATAAACTTGTTGATAGTGATAGAACAGAACTCAATGATAAGCAAGACGTTTTATCTGAAATGCTAAAAAAGCTAATTAGTATATCTTGATATTCCAGATCGGAATTTGAAAAGGGAGTGAAATTGAAATGTGTATGGAATGTTATGCTGATGAAAGCAGAATAACACCACTATTAAATCCAATGGATTGTTTAAGAAATCACACACAATACATTTGTGGGACTTGCGGACGGTGCATTTGCATTGAACATGACCCCAATCGTGGATTGCAACGCTGGAATTTCCCTTTTAAGTCGTTAGAGATTGCAAAACTATATTTGCGTACTGCTGATTATAGTATGAAAAAGCCATGTGGTATTTATGAACTGAAAAGTGAAAATGGCAGACTTTTATACAAAATCTTTGCGGATTGCGAGGACTTGCAATTATATCTAAAAAATAAAGGAAAAACTTGTGAAGATATGAAACCTGTTTTCATTGTTGAAGAGTATAGCGAATATGCAAATACACAGATAAGAAAATTGGCTTCTGAAGAAGTACGTAAATATATGTCAGAGCGATAACTTCCAGTTTATCAGGCAGAACAGCTTAAAAATAGAATAATATCATAATTGGAGCAATCATTAAGAGGTTGCTCCTTTTTATATGCTGAAATGTGAAGCAGTAAATTAAAATTCACAACAAAATTCAAGAAAAGGAGACTATGCTATGGCTAATTATCAGGAATTTATGCAGCGCGCCGATGAAACGGCTTTAAGCTTGACGCGAAATTCACAGAATTGGACGGCTTTTTTAACAACTGCCGCAAGGCTGTATAAATCCCCGTACAACGAACAGCTTATGATATATTCGCAGCGTCCCGATGCGACAGCTTGTGCCGAGTTTGATATTTGGAATAAGCGTATGGGGCGGTATATAAAAAGAGGTTCAAAGGGTATTATGGTTGCCGGCGCTAAAGGCGCAAGATATGTGTTTGATGTTTCGGACACAGGTACGAGAGATAAAAGTAAGCCCTTTAAGCTGTGGGAATATAATGCCGAGTATGAACCCGTTATAAAAGCTATGCTCAGCGACAGGCACAATGCCGAAGGAGATTTTATTTTTGATACTGTGCAGGACACAACTCGAAAATTAGCGGCTGAATATTGGCGGGATAATCGGAGAAATATAATCGGCATCGTTGCAAATTCTTTTTTGGAGGGTTATGATAGTTATAATATCAGAGTTAATTTCATAAACGCGGTAAGCGTAAGCGCGACATATTCTGTGTTGTCGAGGTGCGGACTTGAGCCTGACGAATACTTTGAACACGAGGATTTCCTGCCCATCTTTGATTTTAACACGGTGGATACCATATCGGAGCTTGGCACGGCAGTAAGCGGAATTAACCAACAGATATTAAGAGTAATTGAAATAACCATCAAAAATTATGAGCGTGGAATAAACGCGGAAAGGACTGAGAATTATGACAGAACTGACTTACACGAAGAACGGGGACTATTATCTTCCGAACCTGAACTATCCCGAAACGGAGCAGACCTACGGCAAGTACGGGATGATGCGCGAGGACTATCTCAAGAAGCACAGGACGGGGCTTTGGAACAGAATGATACTCCACGGGGAGCTGATACAGCACTTGGGCGAAATCGACAAGACAGCGAGAGAGCGGATAGAGCTGATGATGCCGGAGCTGATAAAGAACGCCGGGATAACGGAGGAACTGAAAATGACCGACCAACTGAAATGGGTGGGCTTGATGAACAACTGCAAGGCACAGGCAGAAGAAATAGTTTTGAGCGAGTTGGTGTACAGCTAAGCCTGTTCCCCACAGAAGAAGAACAAATTAGAATAATTGATGAAGCGGAGAGCAAGAATGAATTGCCCTTCGCTTTTTCTATATCTGATACTGACCTTGAAAATCTGCTCCGCACAGGCTCAAATACAGATAATGCCCGTAAGCGTATTATCTCAGAGTTCAGCAAAAATAAGGGCTTGGAAAGTAATATAGAGTTTTTGAAAAAAATCTATCACGGCGGTTACGGTATAAAAGGTGAAATTGATGATTTTTCAGCGTGGTATGCTGAGGACGGTATTCATATAAGCCGCGGTTCTACGGCAAGATTTTCGGAAAATGCTCAGGTTTACTCGTGGGCTGAAGCTGCGGACAAAATCACACAAATGCTTGAAAGCGGTACTTTCGCTACAAATGTTGAACTTGACGAATACCCCGGCTTTGAAAGACAGCAAATCGCAGAAACATTATGGTTTCTGTACCGTGATTTGAGCGATGAAGCAAGAGAAACAGGCTATCTGAACCCGTTAAAAGGTGTAAAACTCAATGGGTTTCCCGACGAAACGGCGGATATTGCGGAGAAGCTAAAGTCAAGGCAGTTTCAGTCAAGTACTGTAACAGAGCTTACTTCACTCATAGATGACAGTCAGAATGATAAAAGTCTTATGCGTTCACGGTTTCACAATCCTACGGAGCTTCTCGTCAGAGTTAAGGAGCTTTCTTTGCCGAGAATAGCATATTCCGCATACAACAGAGAATTTCCCGATGTTGTTCCTTTTATCACAGACGATGAAATAGACGAAAACCTTCGCGGCGGCAGCTCGATTGAGGGTGGACGCGGACGGATATATGATTTCTTTTCCGCCGAACACACGCAGCATGAAAAGATACAGTTTCTAAAAGATGAGTATGGTATCGGTGGCAGCTCTCACGCTTTATCAGGCGCATCAGGCAGTTTCCAAGACCATAGCGGAAAAGGGATACGTTTTAAAAAAGATAACTGTACCGAAATACAAATGTCTTGGCGTAATGTTGCAAAGCGTATAACAGAGCTTATCCGCGCTGACAGATACTTTACTCCCGAAGCAAAGGCGAAATACGAAGCTTCAAAACAAAGGAAACAGTTTGACGGTCTTTACGGTGAATATATCGTTGTTAAGGAAGCCAATCCCGATAATATGGTTTTGTTTCAGGTGGGAGACTTCTTTGAGATGTTCGGCGAGGACGCAAAAGCCGCAGCCGATGTTTTGGATATACACCTTTCCGGCAGGACAATAAAAGATGTCGGCAAGGTAGATTTTTGCGGCATTCCCGCCTTTACTCTTGAAGCAAATATTGAAAAGCTCCGCGAACAGTTTTCCGTTACTATTTCCGCTATCGGCAGCAGCTCAAATGAGCGCAGTACCTATTCATTGGTAAAACTCATGCCGGAGGTTGAGCAAAGGACTGAGATTACGCAAGATGATATAGATGCTTTTATCAAGAATTGGAACAGTAATGTTGAAAGCAAGCGGCGTGTAAATGAGTATGTGCTTCATCACGGTCGTGAGCGCGGTGCTGCTGAGTGGCTTGCAAATGAATTCGGTGGTGAAAATACAGATGTTTTGAACGTGACCTATGACGGACTAAGCCCTGTAGAACTGCCGTGGACAAAGGTACAGAGAACACTTATACGAATGATAGCCGAGGATACATTTCTAACCGACGATGAACGCACAGTTGAAGATGAACCCTTAAAATTTGAGGAAATGACCGATGAGGACAAGGAAAGTTTCGTTCAGATGATTGATATGACAAGAGATTACGGTGAACCGCTTTCCGATGAAGATATTGCGCTTTATGACCAAATTATACAGGAACGGACGCAGCAGAGCGAAGCCCGTGAAGCTCCGCCGGAAGAAGCTCAAACTCCTGAAGCTGTAATCGAGCAAGAGCCAATCCCCGAAGAACCCGAAACAGCGGACTATTCTCAATATATCGGCAGAGAAATTGAGGTCGATGACCGAAAATTTGTTGTTGAGCATATCAATGACCTTTTTGAAACCGTTGAATTAAGGGATATAACCTTTCAGAACGGTACGGGCTTCCCCATATTCAGAAGCGAAAGCCTTGAATGGCTGAAACGCGTTATGGATTTGCAGGAACACAGCAACGAACCTGTTACCGCAGAAACGGTAGCCGTATATCCCGCAGAGGAAAATAATCTGCCCTATGATATAGTGATTGAACGAATCCCGTCAGACGCTCCCACTCCCGAAGTCGGAAACTTTCATATAACAGATGACCGTCTCGGCGAAGGCGGCGCAAAGGCTAAATTCCGTGCTAATATGGACGCTATAAATCTGTTAAAGGAGCTTGAACTTGAGGGTCGGCAGGCAACCGAAGAAGAACAGGAAATTCTATCACGTTATGTTGGTTGGGGCAGCTTGCCGGACGCTTTTGACGAAAGTAAAGAAGCGTGGGCAGATGAATTTACAGAGCTGTACACGGCTCTTTCTCCCGAAGAATACAAGGCGGCAAAGGCTTCCGTATTAAACGCTCACTACACAAGTCCCACTGTTATCAGAGCTATGTATGAAGCAATAGAAAATATGGGGTTTAGCAAGGGCAATATCCTTGAACCGTCAATTGGTGTCGGAAACTTTTTCGGTATGCTCCCCGAAAGTATGTCGCAGAGTAATCTTTATGGAATTGAGCTTGACAGTATAACGGGTAAAATCGCAAAACAGCTTTATCCGAAAGCGGATATAACCGTTGCGGGCTTTGAAACAACAGACAGACGAGATTTTTACGATTTGGCAGTCGGCAACGTGCCGTTCGGACAGTATCAGGTAAGTGACAAGGCATATAACAAGCTGGGTTTTCCCATACACGACTATTTTATTGCAAAAGCGATAGATCAGGTACGCCCCGGTGGCGTGATTGCCTTTGTAACAAGCCGCTATACTATGGATAAGCAGTCGCCCGAAGCAAGACAGTATTTTGCAAAGAGAGCGAAGCTTTTGGGAGCGATACGGCTTCCGAACACAACATTTAAAGCAAATGCGGGTACAAGCGTTGTATCGGATATTATCTTTTTACAAAAGCGCGAAAGCCCGATTGAAATTGAACCCGATTGGGTACACCTTGGTGTAAATAAAGATGGTTTTTCCATAAACAGCTACTTTATCGACAATCCGAATATGGTACTCGGACGGCAGACCTCGGAAAGCACTCAGTACGGTAAAGAGGATTTTACAGTCGTTCCCTATGAGGGTGTAACCCTTGAGGAACAGCTAAAAGACGCTATTAATAATATACGCGGAGCATACACGGAAGCCGAAATTGACGAGGATATTGACGAGCAGGACAACAACACCATTCCTGCCGATCCGAATATCAAGAACTATTCTTACACTCTTGTTGACGGTGAGGTATATTACAGACGTAATTCTGTAATGGTAAAGCCCGATGTAAACGCTACTGCTATGCAGAGAATTAAGGGTATGATTGAGCTTCGGGATTGCGTGAATGAGCTTATTGATAAGCAGATGGATGCGGATATGCCCGACAGCGAAATCAAGAGAGTGCAGGGCAGGCTCAATACCTTGTATGATAACTACGTCGCAAAGTACGGTATCATAAACAGCCGCGGAAACTCATTAGCTTTTTCAGACGATAGCTCCTACTATCTTCTCTGCTCCCTTGAAAAGCCGGACGAGGACAGACAACACGCGGAAAAAGCAGATATGTTTACGAAGCGAACCATAAAACCGCATAAGGTAGTTACCTCAGTTGATACAGCGTCCGAAGCTCTTGCGGTATCAATAGGCGAAAAAGCTCGTATTGATATGGAATATATGTCACAGCTCACAGGTAAAACAGAACAGGAAATTTTTGCGGAGCTTAAAGGCGTTATCTTCCTCAATCCGCTTTACGGCTACGGCGGTAATACACAGGAAAAATACCTTCCGGCAGACGAATATCTGTCGGGAAATGTACGCGAGAAGTTGGAGGTCGCAAAGCGCAGTGCGGAGCTGTACCCCGATGATTACAGTGTAAATGTCGAAGCGCTCAAAACAGCACAGCCCAAAGACCTTGACGCTTCCGAAATAGAAATCCGTCTCGGAGCTACTTGGATTGACAAAGAATATATCAAGGAATTTATGTGGGAAACCTTTGATATGCCGTATTATCTGAGAAGAAATATGGAAGTAAATTATTCACCATACACCGCAGAATGGAACATCACCAATAAAAATTCAGCAAGCCACAACGATGTAAATGTATATATGACCTACGGAACAGAGCGAGCTAATGCGTTTAAGATACTTGAAGAAACTCTTAATCTCCGTGATATTCGTATCTACGACACCAAAATTGACGCAGACGGAACTGAACGCAGAGTCTTAAACAGCAAGGAAACCACACTTGCACAGCAGAAGCAGCAGGCTATCAAGGATGCGTTCAAGGATTGGATTTGGAGTGACGCAAGCAGACGGCAGGAGCTTGTGGAGCGATACAATACTCTGTTTAATTCTACCCGTCCCCGTGAGTATGACAGAAGCCATATAACCTTTAGTGGTATGAACCCCGAAATAACGCTCCGGGAACATCAGCTAAATGCTGTCGCACATATCCTCTACGGCGGTAATACCTTGCTTGCACACGAAGTGGGCGCGGGCAAAACCTTTGAAATGGTCGCCTCAGCAATGGAGAGTAAGCGGCTTGGATTGTGTCAAAAATCACTGTTTGTAGTACCTAATCATCTTACGGAACAATGGGCGAGTGAATTTTTACGACTTTACCCCTCGGCAAAAATACTTGCCGCAACAAAAAAGGATTTTGAGCCGCATAACCGCAAGAAATTCTGTGCGAGAATTGCAACAGGAGATTATGATGCGGTTATCATCGGACATAGCCAATTTGAGCGTATCCCGGTATCAAAGGAACGGCAGGAGCGCTTGATTGCAGAACAAATTGATGAGCTTGAACAGGGACTTGAGGAATTAAAAGCAAGCCGGGCAGAACGCTTTACAATTAAAAGTGTTGAGAGAACAAAGCGCAGCTTGGAAACGCGATTGAAGAAATTGCAGGACAGCGACCGCAAGGACGATGTAATAACCTTTGAACAGTTAGGCGTAGACAGGCTGTATGTAGATGAGGCTCACGCTTTTAAGAACCTCTTTTTATACACAAAAATGCGTAATGTTGCGGGACTTTCCACCTCCGACGCGCAGAAGTCCTCGGATATGTACCTCAAATGCCGATACATTGATGAAAAGACCGACAGCAAGGGCGTTGTTTTCGCAACAGGAACTCCAGTCTCAAATTCAATGACGGAGCTTTATACTATGATGAGGTATCTTCAGCACGATACCATACAAAGTAAAGGGCTTTCGCACTTTGACTGTTGGGCTTCAACATTCGGTGAGACCACTACGGCGATAGAGCTTGCTCCGGAGGGAACGGGCTACAGGGCAAGAACAAGATTTGCAAAATTCTTTAATCTGCCTGAGCTTATGAATTTGTTTAAGGAAGCCGCCGACATAAAGACAAGCGATCAGCTTAATCTTCCCACTCCGACAGCAGTATATCATAATGTTGTCGCGCAGCCTACGGAAATACAGAAAAGTATGGTGCAGGAGCTGTCCGAACGAGCCGCAAAGGTTCATTCCGGCACGGTAGACGCATCGGCCGATAATATGCTGAAAATCACAAGCGACGGCAGAAAGCTCGGTCTTGACCAGCGTGTTATAAATCCTGACCTACCCGATGAGCCGCAGACAAAGGTAAATATGTGTGTAGATAATATTTTTAAGATTTGGGAGGACGGACAAAGCGATAAACTGACTCAGCTTGTGTTCTGTGACCTTTCTACTCCGAAAAATATACAGACCTCACGGCGCGCCGCAAAGACGGCAGGCGGTAATATAGACAGCCCTGAAATACACGCGCTTGAACAGCTTAACGACGCCCCCGAAACAAAAGAATTTACGATTTACGACGATATTCGTGATAAGCTCGTGAGCCGAGGTATACCCCGTGAGGAAATAGCCTTTATTCACGAAGCAAACACCGAGGTTCGCAAGAAAGAATTATATGCAAAAGTACGCAGCGGACAGGTTCGTGTGCTTATGGGTTCGACCTTTAAGATGGGAGCCGGAATGAATGTGCAGGATAGGCTTGTGGCACTTCACGACCTCGATTGCCCTTGGCGTCCCGGAGATTTGGAGCAGCGCAGCGGGCGCATTATCCGTCAGGGCAACAAAAATGAAGAAGTACACATTTACCGATATGTAACGGAAGCCACATTTGATGCGTATCTGTGGCAGACGATAGAGAACAAGCAGAAATTCATCTCACAGATTATGACCTCAAAATCCCCCGTGCGAAGCTGTGAGGATATTGACGAAACAGCTCTTTCCTATGCCGAGATAAAGGCTCTTTGTGCGGGTGATGAACGCATTAAAGAGAAAATGGATTTGGATATTGATGTTGCGCGTCTGAAGCTGATGAAAGCCAACCACCAAAGTCAGCAATACCGCTTGGAGGATAATCTTCTAAAGCATTTCCCTGAGCAGATAGAACAAAACAAAGGCTATATCGAGGGTTTTAAGCAGGATATGAAAACGCTTGCTCTGCATCCGCATCCGATAGACGGCTTTGCCGGAATGACAGTCAGAAAAGATTTTTTGACCGATAAGGAAAACGCCGGAGCTGCGCTTGTGGACGCTTTTAAGGAAGTAAAAGGACTTGATCCCGTTCCGATAGGCAGTTACAGAGGTTTTAATATGTCGCTGACATTAGAAAATTTCGGACAAGATTATATCCTCACGCTTAAAGGAAAAATGACGCATCAGGTAACGCTTGGCAGAGATCCGCGCGGAAACCTTACGAGGATTGATAATGTTCTGAATAACATCGAAAAACGGCTTGAAGCTGTTAATGAACGGCTTGACGCACTATATGTTCAGGTGGAAAATGCAAAAGCAGAGCTTGGAAAACCGTTCCCGCAGGAGGAAGAATTAAAGGTTAAGTCTGCACGGCTCGCGGAGCTTAACGCCGAACTTAATATTGAGGACAAAACACCTATGGAGCAGGCTGTGGACAACGCCGCCGTAAGACACGAGGAAGCTCCGAGAGAACAGATTGCAAAATCCGAAAAGCCGTCGCTTCTTGCAAAGCTGCAAAGACCTTTGCCGAATAATAAGGCGGTTGAAATAAAAAATAATGAATTGGAGGTTTTATAAATGAAGAATATACCTGTTTATGATAAAACGGCATCCTATGCCAGAGAAAATAATGAGCTTGAAACATACAGAACTTCAAAAAAGGCTAATATGGCTTGTAAAACGGCAATTTCAGACGCGATACGAAAGAATTACAATAACAATACTCTTGATACAAAAACAGCCTTAAATGAGCTTACAGAGAGCTTTTCGCTTGAAAGAATTGCGGTTATTGCCGCTGTATCGCTTCGTGATAAGGATTGGGACGGAAGAATATCGAGCGAGAATAAAGCGTGGGCAAAAGCTTTTCCGTTTCCAAAGGATATTGACGATTGGGGCATAGACAGAAATATCGTATATGCTATTTCAGAAACACATCCGGGGCTTTTGGATTTGTTTGCTAACGCTGTGCGAAAGGAGCTTGAACTTATTAAAACTATTCCTTTGAAAAAGCCCTCTCTTGTCGAAAAGCTGAACCGTCCGCTGCCGCAGAAAACGGATAAGGGCAGTAATTCCAAAGAACAGGAGCTATGATGTTATGAATAAAACGGAAGCTATTTATATGCGTCTGTCCGAAACGGAACGCACGCTGATAGAGGAAAAAATGAAGGCTTGTAATTGCAGCAATATGAGCGCGTATATTTTAAAAATGGCGGTTGATGGTATGGTGATAAACCTTGATATGCCGGAGCTTAAAGAAATATCCTCCCTGCTCCGCTATAACGGAAATAATATCAATCAGATTGCAAAACGGCTGAACGAGGGTAAAAACATCTACGCTTCAGATATTGCTGATATAAAGAACAAACAAGATAAGATTACTGAAATGGTTAGAGAAATATATTTAAAACTTGCAAAACTCTAACACAGGGCGATAGGGATTTGACATCCTTGTCGCTATACATATAATGATGTAAAATGTATATAGAACAAGGGACAGGAGGTTATGACTTATGAAAACGGCTATGAAAATTTTATTCGCACCGATTATAGCTCTTATGTGGCTTGCGGTAAAAATCGGCGCAGCAATAACCTATATTTCGGGCTTGGCACTCGGTATAGCAAGCGGAATAATCGCAGTTATCAGCATAGTGTATATGCTCACGGGAACGGTCAGAAACGGTCTTATAGGGCTTGTGATTGCATACCTTTTAAGTCCATACGGAATACCGATGTTTACAATAATGATATTGGGTGTAATTCAGAAAATCAAAGTAAATTTACAGGATAGAATTTACGGATAACACACTTTAGACCCACCGGGTCCAAAGTTAAAAAATATAGGGTTTATATGGTAAATTAACTTTAGTCCAACTTGAACTAAAGTTGAAAATATATTAAAAACGGAGGTTTTTACTATGAAAAAACTATCAAAAATCATCATTACACTACTCATCGCAGCTACAGTTTCTCCTACAGTTCTCGCCGCAGAAATCCCCGTCGAGTCTGCTCCCTGCAACGCAACGATTGAAAGTATTACAATAGCGGAACAGCTTATATCGGAGGAATTAACAGCGGTACAGAACGGCTTGGGGTATCAGCCCGCTTGGGCAACGGCAAGCAGAAAAATATTTGATGCTGTAATCAACAAACAGACGAATGGATACGGATATGCAGACCTTGCAAATATTACCCGTAATGAACTTATTCAGTACAGAGATATGTATTTGAGACCTGACTATTACAACGCTCAAAACGAAAAAGTACACAGTCTTATAGCTGATATAATTACAGCGGTTCAGAACGGTAAAGATTACAACGAAGCCTTGGACAAAGCATACATAAGAATTTATCAAAGTATTGATCCGAACTATGTACCGAATACGGAAATTGCGGTAGATAAGGTTTACTTAAATATCCCGGCAGCAGATGTGGTAATGTTTTCGAGAGCAAGAAAGTTTCTGCTTGAAGCTATCCCAAAATCTGAATAATGCTTAACCTTGGGCGGCAGCGATGTCGCCCTTTTTCTTTTTTGACAATTCATATATTCAGATAGTATTTGTCAAGAGTGAAAGCGATATTTCAGAATTAGTCGAAACAATGCGTCAGATATTTGACTCAATGAGAGCGTGGGGCGAGAATTATAAAAATATAAGGGAATAAGAAAGTGCAATCATAGCAAAATGCCGTGATTGCACTTTTTACATTATTTAGTTATATTTTTCATCTTGAAAGTAACTGTATCAATGCAATAAACTGTTCTATCAATCTCAATGGCATACGCAACTGTTTTACCTGTACCGCTCGGCGTGCCGTTCCATACGGCAACAATATAGTCGCTATTATCGACCATATATTTATTTCGTTTCATCATACAGTCAGCCGTATATCGTTCCCCAACAAGTGTTACCTTGTCGCATAGTGATAGCAACCCATTATATCTTGCCTGTGATTTTCTGTTCCATCGGTCAGCTTGAGAACGGCAAGGGATAGCCACTTCAAGTGTAATGTTTGGATATTCCTCTTTTAATTCAAGTACAATTTCCATCGCCCACATATCCACACCGAGTGCGCCGCCTGATATAAAATGCGTTACATTCTTTTTATCAATCAAGCCTTTAATCAGTCGTTTTAGCTGATATTTTATTTTTAAGCAAGCAGGGTGCGTTTCATTAAAGCCGCACGGTAGGTTCTGTGGTCTGTGTCCTGTAAAACAAGCGGTGTATTCCATAATTACAATTCCTTTCTTTTTAATAAAATATTAAATGTGTGTCCGTTTCGGATATTTCCTCTATTCTATCATATCCTAAAAGGATATACAATTAAAATATCAAAAAATTTTATTATGGAGTTGAGTCTTATGGAAATAGATTATAAATCAATGGGAATGAGAATTAAAAAGTGTAGAAAACAATTAAATCTTACACAAGCGCAATTAGCTGAAATGTCAGACCTAAGCGATACTAATATATCTCATATAGAACGAGGTGCAACAAAACTAAGTCTGCCGAGTTTAATATCAATCGCTAATGCTTTGAATACTACAACTGACTATTTATTGATGGATGTTATAGACAATTCGGAAATTCAATTTAAAAAAGATTTTGCGGAATTATTAAATAATTGCAGTAAAGAAGAATATAAATTGCTATACAACATTTGTAAAGCAGCATTAGAAAACGGGAGATAAAACATCTCCCGTTTTGCTATTTGTACTACTAATTTTAATTGAGTGTTTGATATGCGGCAAAACAACACATTTTAATGGAAAGGAGTTTATATATGGCAGCAACAAGAGTAATTACTATGCACATTAACAAAGGGAAAACCGTTGCTCAATGCCTTGCAGACAGAACGGACTATGCGAAAAATCCTGATAAAACAGATAACGGGCAGCTCGTATCTTCCTACGAATGTAACCCCGATACTGTTGACGCTGAATTTGCATTATCAAAACGTGAGTATTTAAAAAACACAGGAAGGACGCAAAAGGGCGATATTATAGCTTATCAGGTTCGCCAATCATTTAAACCCGGCGAAATCACCCCCGAAAAAGCAAACGCAATAGGCTATGAATTTGCAAAACGCTTTACAAAAGGAAATCACGCTTTTATTGTTTGTACGCATATAGATAAGGCTCATATCCATAATCACATTATTTGGAACTCAACAAACCTTGACTGTAATCGGAAGTTTCGGGACTTTTGGGGTATGGCGAAAGTCGTGCGAATGTTAAGTGATATAATCTGCTTTAAGCACGGACTTTCAATTATTGATAAACCCAAGAGACACGGCAAAAACTATAACAGTTGGTTAGGCGAGAAAGAACACACAAGCAATCGTGATTATTTGGTAGAAGCGATAGATAAGGCATTGGCGCAAAAGCCAAAATCCTATGATGAGTTTTTTGCCCTACTCCATGAGGACGGGTATACGGTCGTTCCGGGCAAGCACCTGACTTTTTCGCATCCGCGTCAAAAGAAAAATATCCGTGTGCGCTCTTTGGGCGAAAGATATTCCGAGCGGGATATTCAAGCTGTTATTCTCGGCAATAAGGTACATTCGCCTAAAACTAAGAAAAAGCGGTATGAAAAAACTAATCTGTTATCCGATATTGAAAAAATGATAAATTCGGGAAAAGGCTCAGCTTATGAAAATTGGGCGAAGAAATTCAGCGCCAAGCAGATTGCCAAGAGTATAATTTTTTTGCAAAGAGCGTAAAGGCAGAGCAAGAAAGATATGCCGAGTTGTCAGCTTCGATTAAATTAGCAGAAAAGCGACTGTCGGAAATCGCTGTTTTGAAAAAACATATCATCAACTATTCTAAGACAAAGGATATTTATGTAGGATACAGAAAAAGCGGATATTCAAAAAAATATCTTGCAGAACACGAAGCAGATATTTTAATTCATAAGGCCGCGAAAAGAGCGTTTGATGAGTTAAAGCTCGATAAACTCCCGTCAATAAAGCGGCTGAACAGTGAATATGCGGAACTGCTGTCTGCAAAAAAAGCTAATTACGCCGAGTATGTCAAACTGCAAAAGGAAGTCAGAGAGATGCTGTTGCACAAGCAGAATTATGAATATATCCTCGGCATTGAAACGGACAAAAACGAAAAAGACGACCGCACTCGCAATATAGAAAAATAGCACCAACAGGGGCGTGGCTCAAAGATGAAATCTTTGTTCTTAGGGTTTGGGGAATGATCCCCAACAAGCAAAATATGAAATCCCGTGATGAGCGGGATTTTTTATTTTCGCCTTTTGTATATACAAAGGCACTGCTTGCAAAAGAATGTTTTATCAATATAATTATTCGCTTTAACCCAAAGGTTATAGCTGATGAACTTTTTTGAACTTCCGAATTAAATTGAGATGATGTATAATAATAAAAGAAAAACTTTAGGAGGACATGACAATGGAGTATATCGTATTAAATAACGGTGTTAAAATGCCACAAATGGGATACGGAGTATATCAGGTTAACCCGGCGGAATGCGAAAGGTGTGTGATAGACGCAATTAACGCTGGCTATCGTTTAATTGACACAGCGCAGTCATACGGAAACGAGGAAGGTGTGGGAAACGCAATTTCAAAATGTGATGTGCCGAGAAACGAACTTTTTATTGTAACAAAAATCTGGATTTCAAATGCCGGATATGAAAAAGCGAAAGCGTCTATTAATGAGTCGCTCAGAAAATTAAAGACAGATTACATTGACCTTTTGCTCATTCATCAGCCGTTCGGTGATTACTACGGAACATATCGCGCTATGGAAGAAGCATACAAACAAAATAAGGTCAGAGCAATCGGCGTATCAAATTTCTATCCCGACAGACTGATTGACCTTGTGCATTTTTCTGAAATACCGCCTATGGTAAATCAAGTTGAAACTCACCCCTTCAATCAGCAGGTCAAGGCAAAGGAATATATGGATAAATACAATGTTCAGATTATGTCTTGGGGCCCTTTTGCAGAGGGCAGAAATAATATGTTTACCAATGAAACGCTTGTGAGTATCGCTTCAAAATATAAGAGAAGTGTCGCGCAGATTATTCTTCGCTTCTTAATTCAGAATGGTGTGGTAATTATTCCGAAGTCTGTCAGAAAGGAGCGTATGGAGGAAAACATAAATATATTTGACTTTGTGTTGCTCGACGAGGATATGGATAAAATCCGATCACTTGATACAAAAGAAAGCTTGTTCTTCTCACATACCGACCCTGCAATGGTAGAGTGGTTTGTATCTCTTAAAAGATAATGTAAATTTATTTTGAATAATGCTGTAAGGTGATTGTTATTTTACACGGGATATGATATAATTATAAAAATATATCTTTGTGAGGAGGCGGGATATGTACAACAAACAACTTGAAACTTTTATACAGGTTGCGGATTTAGGCAGCTTTTCAAAAGCGGCGGACGCAATGTATATCTCGCCTACTGCTGTTATGAAACAAATAAATCTGTTAGAGAACGACTTGGGCTTTCCGCTGTTTAAGAGGACAAACCGAGGACTTACTCTTACGGAAGCGGGAAAATCTATTTATAAAGATGCAAAGCATATTATACGCTATTCAAGAGAGTCGCTGAACCGTGCAAGAAACGCGATGAAAAAGACTGATCAGATTATTCGTATAGGTACATCTCTTATGACTCCGGCAAAGTTCATAACCGATTTATGGCCGAAAATACATCAGGAATGTCCAAATCTTAAATTTCAGATAGTTTCCTTTGAGAACACTCCCGAAAACGCGCGGGAAATTCTTAAAAATCTCGGTCAGAGCATTGATATTGTTGTAGGTGCGTTTGATGAATCATTTTTGAAGTCACGCGGTTGTGAAGCATTGAAATTAGAAGATGAACCCATATACTGCGCGGTGTCAATGAATAATCCTCTTGTCGAAAAGGATAGGCTTGAGGTTACTGATTTATACGGCGAAAATCTTATGATCATTGACCGCGGATGGAATAAACATATGGACGATTTACGGGATGATATATGGGAAAATCATTCGGAAATAAACGTGGTGGACTTTTCGTTTTACAGCGTGAATGAATTTAATCGCTGCGAACAGGACGGAAATATCCTGCTTGTTGTTAAGCCGTGGGCAAATGTTCATCCTATGTTTAAGAATATTCCTGTAAATTGGCAGCACACCTTGCCGTTTGGTATACTGCACTCGCCCAAACCTTCGGAGCAGGTAGCGCTGCTGTTAGATACGGTGGCAAAGGTACTGAAAATTGATAATTAACGTAAAGACTGTTGTATGTGAGCTGCATACAGCAGTCTTTTTTCGTTTTAACCTTTAGGTTATAGCCGATAAACTTTTTTGAACTTCCGAACTAAGCAGAATTGAATTATAATAGTAATAAGAAATACAAAAAGGAGTTCAATCAATTATGAAAAAGTTAATCAGTCTTTTATTATTTTCAATGATAATGTGTATATCTGCTGTTGGGTGCAGCGCAGCGGAAGGAAACAGCGGTAATGCGTCAGATTTTATACCAAATCCCAACGTGCGTCAGACAATATATTTTTGGGATGAGGGTAATATGCCGGCAGAAACCGAGTATACCGTAAACAACGGTTCTTATTCCGATCCGCCTGAATTCCGACCGTATATGATTTTTGTTCCTGCGGCGGAGGGTACGGAAATCAAAGGTGCGGTTATGATAAATCCGGGCGGCGCATTTCAATTCAGAAGCGATGCAGAAGGCTTACCTGTTGCGGAGGAACTGAGCAAATACGGCTATCAGTGTTTTGTAGTCAATTACAGACTGCGCCCATATACACAGGAGGAGGGTGCGCTTGATTTGGCAAGAGGTGTGCGCTTTGTCAGAAAGCACGCCGATATTTACGGAATAAATCCGAATAATATCGCCTCGATCGGTTTCAGTGCAGGCGGAATTTTAAGCGGTGAGCTTGCATTGAATTTTGACGGTTTAGAAAATGGAACAAAACTAGATACAGACTATATCCCCGATGAACTTGACAACATAAGTGCCGATGTTTCGGCTGAGGGAATGTTTTATTCCTTTTACGGAAGATTAAGCGTTGCGTCAACAAATAAAGAAACGCTTGCAGCGGGTAATCTGCCGCCGACATATTTTTGCTACGGTTCAAACGAGGTATTCAGAAGTCAGATTGAAAATCAAATAGGAATACTTGACGAAATCGGTGCTAAAACAAATGTGAATATGCTTGAGGGTTATAACCACGGTTTCGGTTCAAGAGGAAATTGGGCGGTAGCTTTTGATAAATGGCTTGACGGCGTTTTTATAAAAAGCGCAGTTACAGGTATTGAAATTTCCTCTGCGCGTATTAACGGCAATAAATTAGATTATTCCGTTGCAGTACAAGGCGATAAATCAAACGCGAATATTATCCTTGCTCTTTATGATGAAAATACGGTTCTGTGTAATGTGCATGTAAATAAAACGGAAGGAGCATTTGATATAAATCCATATTCAAAATATACGTTAAAATTGTTTGCGTTGGAAAAGGGTACAATGAAGCCGCTTACCGACGGTAAAACGATTGAAAACTTAGGCGGATCGCAATTAACGCAATACCTTAACAATAGTATTTCAGGCACGGACGGAGATATACATTATACACATATTATCTGCCGGAAGATTATGACGATAACAAAAGCTATCCTCTGCTTATTACGCTGCCGGGGTACAGCAGTCTTTTTAATACAATTACAACAACTCCGCTTACCTCAAATCCATATGCGGACGCAAATGCAAAATCGTGGACGGAGCTTGCGGGCGATATGATTATAGTTTCGCCGAGCCTTACGGACTGGGGCGACAAATCGGCACGGCAGACAATTGAATTAACAAATTATTTCATTGATAATTTTTCTGTTGATGAAAGCCGTATTTATGCAGCGGGACATTCTGCCGGAGGTGAAACGCTTTCAAGAGTGGTTGATATGCGCCCAGATTTATTTGCGTCGTATCTGCATATAGCCTCTCAGTGGGACGGAGGCTATAACAATGTTACAGCTTATAAATTGCCTGTATATATTTTTATGGGTGAAAATGATGAGTATTACGGAGCGGACAAGGCTCGTGAGCCATATAATTCATTGTATCAAAAATATGTGTCTGAGGGACTGTCGGATGATGAGATTGACAACCTTCTTGTGCTTGACCTGCGGGATAATGAATACTTTGTTTCACATAGTTTTAACAATCAACACGCGGGCGGACAGCTTGCGGGCAACGATGCTGATATAATAAAATGGATGCTCTCTCACACCAAATAATGTGAGTGTTTTAACCTTTGGGTTATAGCCGATAAACTTTTTTGAACTTCCGAAAATCAATAAAACAAGGTATAATATATACAATATAAAAAGTCAGGAGGAACGCTTTATGAATAATTTTATTTATGAAAACAAGACTAAGGTCTATTTTGGAAAAGGCTGTGTAAAGGAATATCTGACCTGCCTGCTAAAGCATTACGGTGATAACGTTATGCTCGCTTACGGAAGCGGCTCAGTCAAGAGAAACGGCATATATGACGAAATCATGTCCTATCTTGATAAGGCGGGAAAATTTGTTACGGAGTTTTCGGGAATTATGTCCAATCCCACCTATGCAAAGGTACAGGAAGGTGCGAAGCTCGCCCGCGAGAACAATGTTGATCTGATACTTGCTGTCGGCGGCGGCTCAGTCATTGACTGCTGTAAAATTGTATCGGCACAGGCAAAGGAGAATAAGGATCTGTGGGATATGGAATTTAAGAATCACAGCTATCCGACAGAGTTTATTCCGATGGTAGCGGTCGTTACCGCTTCAGGCACGGGCGCGGAAATGAACAACGGTGCAGTTATCACCAATGAAGAAAAGAAGATCAAAACAGGAATGCGCGGCGCACAGGCAGATGTGGCAATGCTCGATCCGATGTATACAATGTCACTTCCAATGGAGCAGGTAATATCGGGAGCGTTTGACACATTGAGCCACTGTATGGAAACATATTTTGATAAAATCAGTGAAAACAATTTGTCCGACGATATAAACGAAGCGGTTATGCGGTGCGTTATCCGAAATATGAGAAAGCTCCTTACAGAGCCTCAGAACTACGAGGCGCGGAGTGAGCTTATGTGGGCATCGTCAATGGGTGAAAACGGTATTTTGAAAATCGGCAAGATGACCAATTTTCAGTCGCACATGATAGAACATCAACTGGGTGCATATACAGACTGCAATCACGGACGCGGTTTGGCTGTTATACACCCTGTATATTACAGGCACATATACCAATACAATCTTGAGAAGTTTATACGCTTTGCCCGTAATGTATGGAATATATCGTCTGATGATAAAACTCCGGCAGAAACAGCTCTTGCAGGAATTGACGCGCTTGCAGAGTTTATAAAGGAGATGGGACTTCCTACGTCACTTCGCGAAATGAACATAACGGATAAAGAATGTTTAAGAGCGGTTGCAGACAGCACAACTCTGTTATCAAGCAGCGGCAGTAAGATGACGAATGATGGTGTCTATGAAATATTGACGGAATGCTTTTGATTTGAATGTTTATATAACATAAATAAATATATAATAAAAGAAAGAGAGACAAACACAATGAAAAAACACTTTATCACAGGCTTTGTTTCAGGAGCCGTTGTATTTGGCATGGTAGGAGTGCTGGCGGCGGGATTGGTTGCAAATCCGAATACCTACCCCATTCAGCTTGACGGAAAAGAGGTCAGTATTGAGGGCTACAATGTAGATGATTACACATACTTTAAGCTCCGAGATATTGCAGACGCAGTTGGCGGCTTTAATGTAGACTTTAAAGACGATACCATTGTTTTATCGTCAACGCAAAATGAAAATAATTCATCTGCTCTTTCAATCAAAGAAGAAGGTATGTTCTCTTCAGGCGGAACGGTTACAGAGCCTATCGAGGGCGAATTTGACGAAACAACAAACTGGCTTGATAACACACGTGCGGGCAATACCGCTCACATAGACCATGCAAATGTGCTTTATCAGATACCCGAAAACGAAACAGGCTTGCCTATGGTATTCCTGCACGGCTATGGTCAGTCAAGAATGGGTTGGATGACAACTCCCGACGGACGTGAGGGCTGGTCAACATCATTCCTTAGGAAAGGACACAGCGTATTTTTGGTAGACCAGCCGCGCAGAGGTGAAGCAGGTTCAACAGCGGAAATGACAAATGACAGTATTGATACTTGGTCGGCAGAGTCAAAGGAATATATGGCAGGCGATCAAGCATGGTACACACATTTCCGTATAGGACGCATTGCGCCCGAAAGATACGAAGGCTCACAATTCCCTGAGGACGAGGAAGCGCAAAACCAATTCTTCCGTCAGATGACACCAAACACAGGCAGCTTTGATATGGCAGTAAATGTTGCGGCAATGAACGAGGTTATGAAGGATGTTAAGGAAAAGACAGGCAAAAAGAGTATATATGTAACACATTCACAGGGCGGCAGAGTCGGCTGGGACGTTGATATTGAAAATGTTGCGGCAATAATTGCAATCGAGCCGGGCGGAGCACCTGAAATCGGTTCGGAGCAGTATAAGAAGTTCCTTGACGCGAAAATTCCGATAATTATGTACTTTGGCGATTATATTGATAACGGTCCGGAGGATATTCAATCAACGTCATTCTGGAAAAATGTTCGCGACGGCGCGGTTGCGTTCGCAGAGAGCTTTAACAAGGACGGCGGAAACTGTACTGTTATAAATCTTCCCGACATTGGAATAACAGGTAACTCACACTTTATGTTCCAAGAAAAGAACAGCGAAGAAATCGCACAGCATATTGAAAATTGGATTAAAGAGAATGTAAAATAATGAAAAAATTATTGACATCAATAATTTTTATGACCGTTGCTTGTGCCGCCGCGCTTTTAATAGCGTATGCAGCAGAACCTGAAATACAGATAGACAATGAAACGATTAACGGAAATACCATAACCTATGATATTTCCTCAAATGAGCCGCTGTCCGGCGTGCTGATATGCGCGGTATATAATGAAAACGGCGTGTTAAGCAGCGTATCGCTTGAGAAAAACGAAACGGCACAGCAGGAATGGATCATAGACGTAAATGCGGATTTTGAAAAAGGTATGAGCAAAATGTTCTTTTGGAACTCTGTGGACGGTATGCAGCCATGGGTAGAGCCTGTAAAGTCAGAATGGACTAAGAATAAGAATGTCGGTCTTTACGCACGCGATACGCTAATATCAGATGTAATAAATGATCCATGCTTTGGTGATTACGGGAGATTGATATTCCCTGTTGATAAAGGATATTACAGCGGCAACACTTTGGAAAATCTTGGATTAACGTGGTATAACTATATTGATCCCGATAAGACCGTCGAGATTGCAAATTATCTTAAAGCTCACGCAGAAAACGGCGAAACGATCTTTTATGACATTTATACCGAGGAAGAAAAAGCGGCTGACCCCGAAAAGAAAAACACAGGTTTATTCTTTTTCAAGGGAAATCCCGGCGAGAAATTTGCCGTATGTAATGCGGGCGGCGGCTTTGCCTATGTGGGAGCTATGCATGACAGTTTCCCCCACGCGCTGGAGCTATCCAAAAAGGGATATAATGCTTTTGCATTGATTTATCGTCCGGGCTGGGAAACAGCGTATGAGGATTTAGGATGTGCAATATCGTTCATTATGGATAACGCTGAGGAATTAGAGGTAGATAGAAACGGGTATTCCCTTTGGGGCGGCAGTGCAGGTGCAAGAATGGCAGCTACCTTGGGAAATGCAAATTATCTCAAACAGTATTCGGGCAGAACAGGTATAGAGCAAGCCGCGGCAGTTATAATGCAGTATACAGGTTATACTGACGCTTCCGCAAATGACGCGCCTACATACGCTTGTGTTGGAACAAGTGACGGTATCGCAAGCTGGCGTACTATGCAAAATCGTTTAAATACGCTTACTAATTCTTACGGTATTGCAACCGAATTCCATTCATATAGCGGTCTGCCCCACGGCTTCGGTCTTGGAGCAGGAACGATAGCCAAGGGTTGGATTGATGACGCGGTACGTTTCTGGGAAAAACAAATGAAATAAATATAGCGGAGTATATCTGAAATGGTATGCTCCGTTTTTTGCTTTAACCTTTGGATTATAACCGATAAATTTTTTCAGATTTATTACTTATGATGCAATCTATCAAGATTTTCTTTTGCTGTTCGCAAATGTTCAGGAATGTCATCAATACTCATATTATCGTGTACCGCAGTTGTTCCCGCTTCCTTCGCAGTTTCGTAATACCAGCATTTGTAATTAAGGGTGTCAAGCGTTTGCTGTAGTTCCTCCATTTGCTTAATAACCTTTTTTCGCTGGTTTTGAAATAGCTCCAACCGCTCGTCGATCGTTTCATCACCCTTAAGCACCATATCTATGAATCTCTTAATATCCTTGATTGGCAGTCCCGATTTTTTCAGACATTCTATAATAAGCAGCCAATCAAAATCCTTTTCCTTAAAAACCCGTATTCCGCCGCCTGAACGCTCAACAAACGGAAGAAGCCCCTCCTTGTCGTAGTAGCGGATTGTTGATGGCGCAACATTTAATACCTTTGCTGCTTCACCTACTGTATAAATCATTTTTTTATCTCCTTAAAATTTTTAAAAAAGCCTTGACTTAAAGTTCACTTTAAGTTGTATAATTTATTTGAGCTTTAAAAATATTATAATACTAATCTAATAAAAAGTCAAGGAGGAAAGTGAAATGCAGGAATTAAGCGTATTTAAAATAGGCGGAAAAAATGAAGCGTTTGCAAAATACTTTATCGGTCAGAGCTATCTTAATATGCTTACAACCGAGCGCGTGCCGATTGGCAACGTGACCTTTGAGCCGGGCTGCCGAAACAACTGGCACATTCATCACAAGGGCGGTCAGATTTTGCTTGTAACAGCAGGTCGGGGATATTATCAGGAATGGGGTAAGGACGCGCAGGAATTAAAACCCGGTGATGTTGTAAACATTCCGCCGGAGGTAAAGCATTGGCATGGCGCAGCACCTGATGAGTGGTTTCAGCATTTGGCGGTAGAAGTACCTGCCGAGGGCGCGTCAAATGAGTGGCTTGAGCCGGTGAGCGATGAAGATTACGGAAAGCTGAAATAGGAGGAAATATAATGGCAAAGCAAACAGCAGGGCGGGACGCGCTCGGAGAATTTGCTCCGAAGTTCGCGGAATTGAATGATGATGTGCTTTTCGGAGAGGTCTGGGAGCGCACGGATAAGCTGTCGGCACGCGACAGAAGCATTGTTACAGTTACGGCAGTGATGGCAAGCGGCGTACTTGACAGCTCGCTTGGGTATCATATTCAAAATGCAAAAAATCACGGTGTAACTTCTGTGGAAATGGCAGAAATTTTAACTCACACCGCATTTTATGCAGGCTGGCCCAAAGCATGGGCAGCATTTAGAATGGCAAAAGAAGTTTACAAGGAGGAGTAAAAATGTTAGGAAATTTCACTTATTCAAACCCGACAAAATTATATTTCGGCGAGGGTGCGCTTGATAATTTAAAGGCGGAGCTTGCAAATTACAGTAAAAACATAATGCTTGTTTACGGCGGCGGCTCAATCAAGAAAAACGGTATTTATGATAAGGTTACCGCGATCCTGAACGATTGCGGCAAAAATGTTTTTGAGGACAGCGGCGTTATGCCGAATCCGACAGTCGAAAAGCTGTATGAGGGCTGCAAGATTGCAAAAGATAATAATGTTGATTTAATTCTTGCTGTCGGCGCGGCTCTGTATGCGATTATTCCAAGGAGGTGTCGGTGTCTGCATACTGCGAGGATGACCCGTGGGAGAAATATTATCTTCGTATGGAGGAAGTATATAACAAAATCATTCCCGTAGGCTGTGTGCTTACAATGGTAGGCACAGGCTCGGAAATGAACGGCGATGCAGTTATTACAAATCACGATACAAAGCTGAAAATCGGCCATGTTTTCGGTGATGACGTATTTCCGAAGTTTTCAATCCTGAACCCAACCTATACCTTTACACTGCCCAAGTATCAAATGGTTGCCGGATTTTATGATATTTTCAACCATATCTGCGAGCAATATTTTTCAGGCACAGACGATAATACCTCCGACTATATAATGGAGGGACTTATGAAATCGCTTATTCACAGCTCGCGTATTGCCGTAGAAAATCCGAAGGATTATGAGGCGCGCAGCAATATTATGTGGACAGCTACATGGGCGCTTAATACGCTTGTCGCAATGGGCAAAAGCACCGATTGGATGGTTCATATGCTTGGTCAGTCGGTAGGCGCGTACACGGACGCTACTCACGGTATGACGCTTGCGGCTGTTTCACTGCCGTATTACAGATATATAATGCCTTACGGTCTTTTGAAATTCAAGCGTTTTGCAGTTAATGTATGGAATGTAAATTCCGAAGGCAAGAGCGATGAAGAAATTGCCGCTGAGGGACTTTCAGCAATGGAAAAATGGATGAGGGAAATCGGTCTTGTGATGAACATATCCGACCTCGGCGTAACCGATGATATGATAGAAGGTTTTGCGGACGGAACGTTTATTATGGACGGCGGATATAAGGTTTTGAGCCGAGATGAGGTAGTAGAAATCTTGAAGAAAAGCATGTAAAAAGTATTCATTGGCTTTTACCTTTGGGTTATAGCCGATAAACTTTTTTGAACTTCCGAAAATATGATTTATCAGTTATAATAATATTGTAAATAAAACTCGAAAGGAGTATTGATATGAGTAAAAAAGTATTAATTTTATCTGGAAGTCCAAGAAAAAACGGGAATTCCG
>UQOT01000008.1 GCA_900542675.1 uncultured Eubacteriales bacterium
GTCCAAGCTCAACCGAACCATTTAACTTTATGATATCGACCGTCTGTCCTTTGACCTTATGAAAATATTCACGGGCTATCCGCGGATACTTGCTCGCAACGCGCATTATATTTTGCCCGTCAAGCTTGTCCTTCATATCCGAAGGTCCCGCAACCGCCATCTTGCACTTGCCGAAGCCGAGGTCGAGCACTTCATACAAATTCTTATCACTTTCAATAAGCGTGTCCTTGCCGACAACACCCATATCAGCCGCGCCGTACTCAACATAAGTCGGAACGTCGGACGCCTTTACAAGAATAAATTTCAGCTTGTTTTTCTCATCAGTGAAAATCAGCTTCCTTGTCTTTTCTTTTATGGCGGCAACGTCATAGCCGGTCTTTTCAAATATATCAATCGACAACTCCGCAAGTCTGCCCTTTGCAAGCGCAATTGTAACATATTCGCTTGTTTCACTGTCAGAAGAACCGCTCTTCTCGTCACTGAGCGCCGACATTAAGCGCTCTATTCCGATTGCAACGCCTGTTGCGGGCAAATCTCTGCCAAACTTTGCAATCAAATTGTCATATCTGCCGCCGCTGCAAACAGGGAATGCAACTCCGTATGTAAATCCGCGCAGTATAATTCCTGTGTAATAATCGATATTCTGCACCATACCGAGGTCAAACGAAATGTACTTATCAAGTCCCCTTACGGCAAGCAGGGAATACACGTCCTTAAGATTTTTAAGAGCGTCTTTTGAACGGCTGTTAAGCTGTTCGTCTTTAAGCATCTCGTCTATAATCTCAATGCCGCCGAACATCGTCGGAAGGTTAAGGAAAATATTCTTTGTATACTCGTCAATATTTAAGCTTCCGAGCACTGTCTGAACCGCGATAAAATCCTTGTCGTTTATATGAGTGCGTATCTCGTCGCTCTCATCCTCGGAAATTCCCGCCTGTTCAACTAGCCCCTTGAAAAACTCAACCTGACCCAAATCAATCTGAAAGTTATTGAGTCCCGACTTTAAAAGCGTGTCTATTGCGACCTCAATAACCTCAGCATCAGCGCTTACACTTGCATCGCCGATTAATTCAATACCTGCTTGAGTAAACTCGCGCTGACGTGTCTGACTGAAGTTTTCCTCGTTACGAAAAGCGCTGCCGAGATATGAAATCTTTATCGGCAGGTCGCTGCTTTGACATTTTGTAGCAGCCATACGCGCAACCGACGTAGTAACATCTGGGCGCAGCGCAAGCATTCTGCCGTTTGTATCAAAAAATTTAAACATATTCTCCGCCTGAGTCGGGGTAGATACGTTATAAACGTCAAAATACTCAAACATCGGAGTTTCGACCATTCTGTAGCCGTGCTCCTTAAATACGCCGCGGGCAGCGGCTTCTATAAAATATTTAAGTTCGCATTCATCACACAAAACATCCGCAAGCCCGCTTGGGGTATGCGTTATCCTGCTTGAATTCAAATAAATCACATCCAATTGTCTATATAAATTTGCAACAAAATTCGCGCTCTTTGTATTATATCACTTATATGTATGCAAAGTCAATACCGCGCCGTTATTAATCTTGTCCGGCAAGCGAACTGAGCGTTTCATAAATATCCGGGTACTTCTTTTTAAGATTAAGCGGCACGAATTGCTTGTTCGTAAAACCGTGAGTTGTGTATCCCGTAGCGAGCAGCACGTCATCCGCACAACGCACAACCCTATATTCAAAGACGCACTTGGCAACGCCGAGCCGTTTAAGCTCCACTTCTATCCAAATATCATCCTGATATTTTGCACCCTTTATAAACTTCGCGTAACAGTCAAGAAGCGGCAGCAGCACGCCGCGCTCCTCAACTTCACGGTAAGACATACCCGAGGATTTGAAAAACTCGGTACGTCCGACTTCAAACCACGGGAAATATCTTGAATGATGAACAACGCCCATACTGTCCGTTTCGGAATACCTAACGGTTAATTTCGTTCTGAACATTCTACGCCACCTCTTAAATTATCTTGGCAACGCCCGAATATACCTGACCGCGGGCACCGTCGATTGTGACAGTTGTACCGTTTTTAAGCAGCTTTGTCGCATTTTTAGCACCGACTATAACCGGGATATCAAGCGTCATACCGACAATTGCGGCATGAGAAGTCGAGCCCTGCTCCTCGGTAATTATAGCCGAAGCCTTTTTAAGCAGAGATATTATCGAGTTCGACGTCTCGGGTATTACCAAAATATCGCCGTCTTCAAAGTTCTTGAGCGCTTCGTTATTATTTGAAGCAGCACAGATTTTTCCGCTTATTGATTTATTGGACAAGCTCTGACCCGAAACGAGGACATCGCCGACAAGCTGAACCTTTAAGATATTCGTAGTTCCGCTCACACCGACAGGCGCGCCGCCGGTTAATACAACAACATCACCCTTATTAACTATATCGGTTTCCTCAAGCGCACGGTCAACCGCGTGTTCAAATAGCTCGTCGCTCGTTTCCTTAACATCTGTCATAATCGGAGTTACACCCCACGATAGGTTAAGCTGGCGGCACACCTTTTTATTAAGTGCACCCGCAATAATCGGACAGTTCGGTCTGTAAGCCGAAATCTGCCTCGGTGTATATCCCGACTGCGTAACCGTGATAATAGCTGCCGCGCCGATATCGTGCGCCGTCGTACAGGAAGAGTGGCTTATCGCGTTTGAAACGCTTGTGGTCTGGTTTAGGTGTCTGTTTTCAAAACGCTTGACATAGTCGATATTTTCCTCTGTCTTTGTACATATCTGCGCCATAGTTTTAAGCGCAAGAACCGGATACTCGCCAACAGCCGTCTCACCCGAGAGCATAACTGCGGAGGTACCGTCATAAACCGCGTTTGCGACATCCGAAATCTCAGCACGGGTCGGACGCGGATTATGCGTAATACTCTCAAGCATCTGCGTTGCGGTAATTACCTTCTTGCCCTCGGTATAACACTGCCTTATCAGCTTTTTCTGTATGGATGGAAGCTCGTCAAACGATATTTCAACGCCCATATCGCCTCTTGCAACCATTATACCCTCGCTGACCTTGAGTATAGCCTCGATATTATCAACGCCCTGTCTGTTCTCTATCTTTGAGATAATCTGTATATTTTCGCCGTCGTTTTGCTCAAGCACACGCTTTATATCAAGAACATCAAACGCCGAACGCACAAACGATGCGGCGATAAAATCAACGTCCTGCTTTATACCAAACTTTATATCCTCAACATCCCTTTGGCTCATATAGTCCATACTAAGCTCTACGCCCGGAACGTTTATACTCTTGTGATTGCTCACGGGGCCGCCGTTTAATACCTTACAGATAACCTCACTGCCCTCAATGCCGGTAACCTTCATCTCAATAAGTCCGTCGTCGATTAATATTCTTGCGCCGATACTTACATCTTTTGCAAGATCCTTGTATGTAATCGACGTACGCGTTTTGTCTCCTACAATACTTTTAGGCGTTAATGTAAAGGTCTGACCTTCGGTAAGCTCAATCTTTCCCTCTTCAAAATCACCGGTTCTTATCTCAGGACCTTTTGTATCAAGAAGTATGGCAACCGGCAGACCGAGCTCATCGCGCATTTTCTTGACTGCGTTTATACGTACAAGATGTTCCTTGTGCGTTCCGTGTGAAAAGTTGAGTCTTGCACAGTTCATACCGTTAAGCATAAGCTGCTTTAATACTTCGGGCTCATCAGTAGCAGGTCCAAGTGTGCATATAATTTTAGTCTTTCTGTTCATATTAATATCCTCCGTATACCGTTATTCGTCTGTTGATATGATGCCGAATTTTGTATATAGCTTAGCTCTGCCGCGTATCTTCATCGCAGAAGTATTTTCCGTAAACTGCGCCAGAAAGACCTCACCTTTATCAAGCTTTTCCGTATGATTGAACTTTGTATCCTGACCGCGCTTGAGACCGATTATCACAACACCGTCTTCCTCTGCAAGAACTGCAACATAATCACCGCTTGCCGCTGCTAAATCCATTTGTATTCCTCCAATATATTTTATCTATAGTTTTATTCTTAATCCTTATATAAATTCAATTATATAATAACATAAAAGAAAAATCAAGGAAAATTAGGAAAAACATATTATTTTAATTGAAATCCAAATATGTATCGGGTACATCGCCGGGGATTATAGACTCGGCAATCGGTATTTCCGTCTCGATAGGCTCTCCGTTATTTCTTACCGGCACATTTATGCCCATATCTATAATTATTCTGACTTTAATTAAGTGCTTGGTCTGATTAATACCCTCAGTCACAAACTCGTCATAAAAATCCACCTTTACGTTTTCGTCGGTCAGTACGCGTATGGATATCGGAATACCTATTCCCGAATAAAACCTGTTGGATATAAAAGCCATAAGCGGAATACTGACGTCAACCGAATTTATTTGGTCGATCCGCGTTTGAATTTCGCTTGCCATATCCGACTTCATTACGTTAAGCTTAGTATAATCAACCGACAGCGAATTAACTCTGCCGCTTTCCGATAAGTCCTTATTAATAAGCGACTCGTAGCTGACACCGTAGTCGCATACCATATCGCTTACAACATCGCTGCACTCTCTGAGCACGATGCTGTTAAGATTGGAAAGCGCCATATCGTTTATAAGCGGATTTATTCGCCGCTGAATATTTCCTGTCAAATATATTATGCCGAAAACAATTGCAGCGCACACCGCAAAAAACCGTAAGCGTCTTGCTGCTCTTCTGCCCTTATATGAATAATAAGCCTTTTTGCGGGTATGTCTGCTTTGCACTCCCGCAAGGCCAAATCGGTATCTGAGCTTCCTCTGCCATATAAACATAAATAATCACCTAATTTATATTACTCACCGGTTAAAATAGTGTTACAATATGCAAAAAATAATTTTTTATCCAAAAAATCAGTGACAAATATGTAAAAGGTGTGATATAATTTACAAAATTGATAATCTGTACTCAAAAGGAGGAAAAACGTATGTGGTTTGACGAAAGTGTAATATATCAGATTTATCCGCTCGGTTTTTGCGGCGCACCCAAAGAAAACGACGGTATAACTGTAAATAGAATAGAAAAGGTAAAGGATTGGATTTCGCATATTAAAGAAGTCGGCTGTAACGCTATATATTTTTCGCCGGTATTTGACTCTGACCGTCACGGCTACGACACGCGCGATTACAGAAAAATCGATTGCCGCCTCGGCACAAACGATGATTTTAAGGATGTATGCGATGCACTTCACGAAAACGGGATAAAAGTCATTTTAGACGGTGTTTTCAATCACGTCGGCAGAGGTTTCTGGGCTTTTCAGGATGTACTGCAAAAAAAGTGGAATTCCGAGTACAAAGACTGGTTCCATATAAACTTTGATGGAAACAGCAACTACAACGACGGATTTTGGTATGAGGGTTGGGAAGGTCATTTTGAGCTTGTAAAGCTAAATCTTTATAATCCGAATGTTGTCAGCTATCTGTTTGACTGTATAGACTATTGGATAGATGAGTTTAAAATTGACGGTCTCAGGCTTGATGTTGCTTATTGCTTATCACAGGACTTTTTAAAGCAGCTTCGCTATCACTGTGATACCAAGAAGCAAAATTTCCTGCTGCTCGGCGAGCTTCTTCACGGCGACTATAATATGTTCGTATCGGAGGACAAGCTTCACAGCTGTACAAACTATGAGTGCTATAAAGGTCTGTATTCGAGCTTTAACTCAGAGAATATGTTTGAAATAACACACTCTCTTATAAGGCAGTTCGGCTCCGACCCGTGGTGTCTGTACACCGGCAAAAATCTTATGTGTTTTGTTGATAACCACGATGTTACGCGTATTGCGAGTATGCTTGCAAACAAAGAGCATCTTCCGCTGATTTACGGCGTATTGTTCGGTATGCCCGGCGTTCCCTGCATATACTACGGCAGTGAATGGGGAGCCGAGGGACTTAAGCAGAGCGGCGACGACGCGCTTCGCCTTTGCTATGATGAACCTAAGAGTAATAAATTGACCGAGCTTATTTCAAAAATGGCTGAGGCTCATAAATCGTCAAAGGCTTTGTGTTACGGCAGCTTTCGTTCTGTTGTACTTACAAATAAACAGGTTTTTTTTGAGCGTAAGTTTGAAGATGAGAGAGTTATGGTTGCGGTAAATATCGATTCAATCCCATACACCGCGCATTTTGATGCAGGCTGCGGTATGGCAGAAAATATGCTGACCGGTAAAACACACGATTTCGGCGGCGGCAGCGAACTTCCGCCGTACAGCGTTCAGTATTGGAAGATGGAAAGATAAGTTACCGTAATAGGCACCCAATATGAGCAATACCAATAAGACAGTAATGTTTTGTTTAGAGAAACGGCATAGCTTCAGCTATGCCGTTTTGCTGTCTGGTGTCAATAACGATAATGGCAGATAGCCTGACAAATCATAATAAATATATCGACAAATTATAAAAAATACTTGACAAAATAAAAATAAGCGCATATAATATTGAATGAACAATTCATTCATATAGCATTTGGAGGAACTATGCAAGATACAAGAATAGCGGCAATAATTGAAGCGGCAACGCGCCTGTTCATTCAGCAAGGATATTCAAAGACCCAGATAAGCCATATCGCAAAGGCAATCGGTGTATCTGTAGGTACGATTTATCACGACTTTGCAGGGAAAGAGGAAATTATGCACTTTATTTTGAAGTGTACGATTGAGCCCGATTTTATAAACCGTGATTTTGAAAAGCCTATAACTGATGAATTATTTGATAATTTAGAGAATGAAATAGTAGAAACCTTTAAGTATTCGGCGGATGGATTTGCAGAAAATCTAAACAATGTCGGCATTACCTATAGCTTTGAAAATCTCATTTCAGACTCTTTTGATATTCTTTCAGAGTTTGCAGCCGGGTGTCTGTTTATAGAAAAAAACCAGCTTGACTGCAAACGCTTGGCACGTTACTATAAGGAATACAGAAAATGCTTTTTTGATACTATGAAGCAATATATCAATAATTTTATAGATAATGGCATTGTGCGTCCATTAAAGAATACAGAACTTACCGTAACCCTTATTATAGAAATACTTTCTTGGTGGGCTATGGACAGGAAATATACATCTTTTGAAACTTTAGATATTCCAATAGAGCAGGCAAAGGATATATGTCTTGATAATATTATTTCAGCATATCAATTAAAAGGGTAAAAGCCCTTTTAATTTTAGATGTAATATGAATGAACAATTCATTTATAAATTGAAAGGAGTTTTATAAGTTTGAAAAAATTTAAATTAACCAGAACATTTACGGCTGTGGTATGTATCGCTCTTTTATCAGGATGCTCCGGCGGAAGCAATACAAGTATGACAAATGAATTGACTTTTGATACTACTTCGCTTAAAGAAATAACGATTGCCTATGATGATGAAAATATTACTGTATTTAACGGTAACGATAGCAGTATTGTCATCAAGGAATATATGAATAAAGATAAAATAAGCTATTACGCTAAGGTGAAAGAGGACAGCGCGTCAATTCATATAAGCGAGGGCGGCAAGCCTGTATTTAAGGACGGCTTTATCAGATATATTGAAATTTATCTTCCGCAGAATTATGAGGAAGCCCTTAATATAGGCACAACCAACGGCGAAATAGATTGCTCGGCGGCAGATATAAATGTAGGTGGATTTAATATAAATACCACATCAGGAACGGTTAAACTTAATAATGTAAACTCAAAAACGGTATCGCTCAATACCACAAGCGGCAGCTTATACGCGGATGATATTATATCAGACAATATTAACATCAGAAACACGAGCGGTAATGCAGTTTTTGATAAGCTCAGCGGATTTGTGGATTACAGAGGAACAAGCGCAGATTTAACCGTTGCTGACGCTGTTGGCTCCGGGCAATATATATTCGACAATTCGGGTAATATGCAGATTGCTTACAGTGAAGTTACAGGTGATTTGTGCCTATATAACAAAAATGATAATGTCAATCTGAAAATACCACGGGATTTTGAATTTGATATGCAGACAAAAAGCAAAAATGGTAAAACCTCTGCGCCGCAGGGAACTTCCGCCGCAAAGATTAAAATTAAAGCGGAAACAGTGAACGGAGATATAAATATTACACAATGAAAAAAGATATTACTTTATTAACAGCAATAATATTATTAGTCGGAATATTTGTATATTGGATTGATAGCTATATTCTATTTAATATTACATATATTGCCTCATTTATATTTATTCTTTTAAGAATTATTGTATCTACATCGGGGCTGAAAAGTAAAATTATAAGTATTGTTATTTTTGCGCTTATTATGATTGTTCAAATTTTATTTAACACGCTGGTAACATACAATAATTATTCAGCCCATAACATACTGAAAGCATCGGGAATTATTATGTTTATCTTGCCATTTATAGTGTGCGTATTGGGATATTATCCGCAAAATTATATAAGGTCATTTAATGAGTTTACTGATACTTCGTACTCACAATTTATGGAAGCAGGCTGCAAAATAAAGCTATTGATGAATGAAATGGCGAAAAAGAAAAATGCTTTGTCGAAAGAAAATATTAAAATAATGTTTGATGATTTACACCGTCATAATTCTTTTGGATATATAAATCATCAAACACTTACACCATTGTATTTTGAGAAAGCATATAAAACATTAGACAACGGATATGTGTATATTGTCCTGACAAACTCAAAAAGTATATCAAGCGGAATAATAGGTGTGTTTACTAACCGTGAATATAACCATATATCCATAGCATTTGATGAAACGCTTGATACTATTGTCAGCTATAACGGCGGGGAGCGAATTTTACCCCCCGGCTTAAATCCCGAAATTCTTATGAATATGTATAGAAATTCAGGAGCATCCGTTATAACATATAAATTAGCTGCGAATAAAGAGCAAAAGCAAAAAATAATTGATGAAATATATAAAATCAACGAAGCCGGCAGCGCTTATAATGTTATTGGTTTAGTATTCAAAAAATCACTAAAACCGAATATCATGTTTTGCTCGCAGTTTGTATATACAATGCTTGACCTTGCAGAATTAAGTTATTTTAGTGAATGTCCGTGTAAAGTAAAGCCTACGGATTTTATAGAAAAGGATTATCAGCGCAAATTGGAATATGTCTGTAAAATCAGTGCTGACGGAATAAATTATGAAAAGAAAAATTTATAAAATTATACCCATAATATGCTGCGTTTTAGCTTGTATAGCAATAAGTTTTATAATATATCCATATATAGAAAAGCTTTCCAAGGCTCAATATCAAGCTGAAATCAGTCGTTTTATTAAGAGTCTTGGAATTGGCGGACCGCTTCTGCTGATTTTCGTTCAATTTATACAGGTAATAATAGCGTTTATCCCCGGAGGACCTTTTGAAATATTAACCGGAGTATTATATGGTGCATACGGTGGACTGATTATATGCTTAATTGGAAGCGTGAGCGCTTCGGCGCTTATATTTAAGCTATCAAAAAAGTATGGTAAACGCATATTATATTTTTTCTTCAGCAAAGAAAAAATTGCAAAATGGGAGTGGTTAAAGGACAGCAGAAAGACTGATATCGTGGTGTTCATACTGTTCCTTATTCCCGGAACGCCAAAAAATATGCTTACCTATATTGTGGGAATAGGTGATATAGGATTGCTGAAATTCATTATTATATCCTCATTAGCCCGCATTCCCGCTTTGTTTTCATCTGCCTTGATTGGAACGACTATGCGGCACGGTGATATAAAAAGCTCACTTTTGATTTTTGTTATAACAGGCATTGTCGGAATTACAGGCATCTGTATTAAGGATACTGTATTAAAAAAATATAAAAGTGAAAAAAAGACAATATAAAAACTGCAAGGTCTTGACATACTTCAAACAATTTATATGGATAGACTATATCCCCTTATACATTCTATGGCCAAAAGTAAATGTATATTATGTCCGATATGCCACAGCAAAACGAGAATAAAAATCGAGTCTATTCTGAATTCACAGTTGTTTCACACTTAAAAAAAGTAAGTGTTTACGCGGTTTTCAATAGCTAAAATACCTACATCCGTTCCACTATTGCCATAATACACAGAAAAAAGCAAATCGTTTCAATTTTGAACGATTTGCTTTTTTTATCCCGTTTGACAGACAGTTACTTTACTGTCTTATGTGAGTTGTTCATACGGGGGCACCTTTTAAAGACTATCGTGACAAAAGTTGGGTATTCCTATATCGGCGCATACCGTGTGTCCGCAATATTCAAATGTTTTGTCGGAAATATGCGCGTTCTTTAGACTGTCAATCGCTACAGTAAAATCAGCTTTAAACGCTCCATTCGCTATGGCGCAGTCGTCGGCGTTTATACCGCTCGGAATATCAATTGAATATTTAACCGCATCGCTGTCTGAGACAATATCAAATAATTGCTTGACCTCTGCGCTTAGCTCACCGTGAAATCCTGTTCCGTATACACAGTCAATGATTATATCGCTTCCGTATATCAGCGGTGAGGATTTATTTGCATCAAAATCAAGTATTTCTATTCCCTGCTCTTTCGCCAAATCAAAATTCAGCTTTGCGTCCGCAGTGGACGGCAGTCCCTCAGCCATTATAATAAGCGGTTTTGCGCCGAGCTCTTTTATCCGTCTTGCGGCAACAAAGCCGTCGCCGCCGTTATTTCCCTTTCCGGCCAATATTAGCACTATTTTACTTTCAAAATTTTTCGTGTTTTTTCGGATAAGCTCAGCGGCCGCACAGCCGGCGTTTTCCATCATCTGTGTAAAAGAAAGACCCGATTTATCCGCACGCCTTTCTATTTCCTTCATCTGCTTTATTGTTACAATTCTCATATTATTACCCCTATATGATATTTATGCTGTTTAAATACTCGGTCTCGGCTTTTGGGATACAACCTGCATCATCGGTGTGAAGATATGCGAGTACGTCGCCGCAAGCCACTTTATCGTCCGTCTTTTTCTTAATAATAAGACCCGCCGACGGGTTAATTCTGCTGTCAAGCGTTTCGCGACCCGCGCCGAGCATACAGGATACCATACCTATTTTTTCGGTGTTCATTGATTTAATTGTTCCGCTGCGATTTGCTTTTACCGTAACAATGCAGGCAGCTTTTTCAAAATTTTCCGTATTTAATATATATTCGGCGTCGCCGTCCTGAGATGATACGATTGCCGCAAGCTTTTCAAGAGCCGCGCCCGATTTTACGCTTTGTTCGGCAAGAGCCGCGCATTCATCATAGGAAAGACCGAGCGACAGCTCAAGCATCGATGCAGATAATTCGATACACAATTTATAAAAGTCCTTAGGTCCCTTGTTTTTTAAAGTATTAACAGCCTCAACGACTTCAAGCGAATTTCCGACCGCTTCGCCGAGCGGTTCATCCATACTTGTAATTACGGCTTTAACTCTGCGTCCTGCCGACTCGCCGATTTTAGTCATAAGCTCGGCAAGCCTTCGGGCATCCTTCGAATTCTTCATAAACGCACCGCTGCCGTGCTTAACATCAAGCACAATAGACTCAGCGCCTGATGCAAGTTTTTTACTCATTACGCTTGACGCGATAAGCGGCAGACAATCCACCGTACCGGTGACATCGCGCAAAGCATATATCTTTTTATCGGCGGGCGTAAGATTTTGCATTTGACCGATAATTGCTGCACCGACCGTATTAATGTTTTCGATAAACCTATCAAACGATATATTGGTATTAAACCCCTTTATGGCTTCAAGCTTATCAATCGTTCCGCCCGTAAAGCCGAGCCCGCGGCCCGACATCTTAGCTACCTTGCCGCCGCACGCGGCGACAATAGGAACAACGGCAAGCGTGGTCTTATCTCCAACGCCGCCGGTTGAATGTTTATCTGCCACAACGCCGTCAACCTGAGACAAATCAAGCATATCGCCCGACTTTGCCATACACTCTGTCATATACGCAGTCAATTCGTCATCAAGCCCTGTGAAGCACACCGCCATAAGATAAGCCGACATCTGATAGCCGGGAATTTCATCATAGGTGTATCCGTCAATAATATATTTGATTTCGTCTTTTTCAAGCTTTTCTCCGTGTCTCTGCTTTTCTATAAGCTCAATCATATTATATCGCATATTTACTCCTCAACGCTCAGTCCCGAAAGCTTCAAAATTGCACGCGGCAAAGCATCCTTTGAGTTCTTCCACGGCTCGTCCTTAAATCTGTAGTCAAATTTTTGTATAAACCAATCGACGGCATCCTGAAGCTTTTCCAAATTCCTAATCTCAAGCGGAGCAATCAGTTTAACAAATTCATTGTATTTTTCAGCAGAAAATCGGTTTTGAGCCTCATTTAAAAGCATACCGAAATGATTTATACAAAAGCCCTTTGAACTCAGTATCTTGCTTTTAAACTCATCTTCGCGCTTCCAAAGATAGAAAAACGTATCTATATAGCTGTTCATACGATTTTTCATTCTGTTGCAAGCGTAGCACGAATTGCAGACGGTTTCTGTGTATTCGGCGGTTTGCGACTTAACGGCTGATTTCTTTTGAAAAACACCTTTTCTGCCGCCCTGTTCGGTTTTTAACAAATCATTCAGCTCACCGCGCAGATTTTTGAGGTGAGTATCAATCATAAGCGCCACGCCGAGACGGTTCTGCGCCGCGTACATCTGCCTGTAATGCTCAGGACAAAATCCAATCTTATCGGTCTCCCCTCGAACGTCCTCCTCCATATACGAAGGACCGAGAATATAGTCGAGTATATCACTCTCAAGCTTTTTGTTGAGTGTGCAAAATAGACACTCTCCGTCTTGTTCAAGCGCCTCATTTACGGGTATTGTATAAAGTTCTTCCTTCATTCCGCTTTTTCCCTTTCGGTTAATATTTTCTAAAAATTAATAATTCCAAGACCGTTTAGCAGGATTTTAACTCCCATAAGCACGAGAATTACACCGCCCGCCACCTCTGCCTTTGTCTTAAACCTCATACCAAATTTATTGCCTATTATTACTCCGACTATCGAAAGTATGAACGTAATACTTCCGATATATAAGATTGACGACCATATATTCACATCAAGAAACGCAAAGGTGATACCGACAGCAAGAGCGTCAATACTAGTTGCAATCGCAAGAAGTGTAATCTCTTTAAAATCGTACTTAATTCCGTCGTCATCATCATTATCGCCGCCGAAAGCCCCATAAATCATTTTAACGCCTATAAATACAAGCAGCGCGAAGCCTATCCAGTGGTCAACGCTTGTGATATACGCCTCAAACTGAATACCCGCGAACCAACCGATGAGCGGCATAGCAGCCTGAAACACACCAAAGAAAAGCGCGATGATAACAGCATATTTATAATCTATTCTTTCGGTCATCTTAAGTCCCCTACAGACCGAAACCGCAAACGCATCCATCGCAAGACCCACGGCAATCAAAACAATTTCAATCATAAATACCCTCCGATAGCAATTTTTGTAATACGATAATTATATCACTGCAACAATATAAATGCAATACAATTTTATGTTTTCCGGCGAAAATAAGCCCAACTTGACAAGTTCTAAATTCAATGTTATAATTCAGCTTGATTTAAGCTATTCAGAGAGGAGCAGATATTTTATGAAAAAGAAAATATTATGTCTTTTACTGACTGTTTTATTGCTTTGCGGTATGACTCAGGTTTTCGCCTCATCATTTTACGACGTACCCGATGACTTTTGGGCACAGCCGTATATTGAAAATCTTGCAGCACGCGGAATTATCTCGGGCTACGGTGACGGAACTTTTCTGCCGCACAACTATGTACAAAGATGTGAATATGCCAAAATGCTTGTTAACTCGGCGGGCGTACCGCTGTCTTCGGCAAGAACCAGTCCTTATGCCGATGTTGACGTTAACGGTTGGGAAATGCCTTATATAAATTCTGTAACGAAGTTTTTGTCCGGCTATCAGAGCTCCACACCGGGCGATGAAAGAATTTATTTTAAGCCGTTTGACTATGCAACGCGCGAGGATGTTGCGGTTGCTCTTATGAAAGCTCTCGGATACACATATGATGAACTGCTTCAAAAGTACGGCGATACACAGTATCTACTGTCGGACACGTTTTATGACTACGATGCAATCGCAAGACAAGACAGACCGTTTATAGCGGAAGCGGTAAGCCTCGGCTACATCACGGGAACTCAAGAAGGAACATTTGAGCCTTCAAACCCGATTACGAGATGTGAGGTCTGTGCCGTACTATGGCGCGCATTTCCGGGTGAGAATTTAAATTATAACGAAGTTTCAGAAGCACCGGGCGATATTCAGCCCGGCGCTTCTTTAAATATACTCAAAGTTTTCTATTTAGACGTCGGGCAGGGTGACAGCGAGTTTATTGAGCTGCCAAACGGCAAAACAATGCTGATTGATGCCGGGACAAACGAATATGGCTCATATATTTCGGATTTTATCAAATCAAAGGGGTACAGTAAAATCGATTATTTGGTCGCAACTCATCCGCACGCCGACCATATCGGGGGTATGACCGAAATAATTAACAGCTTTGACATCGGCACGGTATATCTGCCAAATGCGCAGACCAATACAAAAACTTATGAGAATTTTCTGACCGCTATTCTTGATAAAAGCATTCCCGCTATACAGACAAAATCGGGGACGGAAATCCTGTCAGCCGATAATCTTAAAGTATCGGCTCTCGCGCCGAACAGCGATGAATACAAAGAGCTTAACAATTACTCAATTGTGCTGAAATTAACATACGGCAATACTTCGTTCTTGTTTATGGGTGATGCCGAGGACGTATCCGAAGACGAAATAATGAACGCATATCCGCCGAAATATATAGACTCAGACGTTATCAAAATCGGTCATCACGGCTCGTCAACATCTTCAACGACGGAATTTATAAATACCGTCTCGCCGCAGTACGCAATAATTTCCTGCGGTGCAGGCAATAAATACGGTCACCCGAATGAAAAGACGCTTGAAACACTTTGCGGAATTACCGTATTCCGCACTGATACAGACGGAACAATCTGTATAACAAGCGACGGCAATTCAATATATAAACAATAGCAAGGAGTTGCAGAAATTTGAAAGTTATAATAGACAGATTTGAAGGCGGCTATGCTGTCGCCGAACCGGTCAGCGGTAAGAAATTTATTGACCTGCCGATATCAGCACTGCCGAGCGGAGTTAAGGAAGGCGACATTATAAATATTAAACTGAGTCCAGATAACAAAATAATATTTGCCGAGATTGACAAGGACGAAACAGAAAACAGGCAGGAACGCATTAAAGACCTTATCAATCAGGTATTTAAAAATCGGGATTAATCTCTGTATATATAGCGTATTATCAAGGCATACTAAAGCCATGATAATACGCTATATTATATACGGACTTCTTGGAATGAATATTGAAATCTTTTGGACCGGTATGTCAGGAATTACTCACGGCTCACGCGATTTAATCGGACATACTTCGGTTTGGATGTTTTTTATATACGGACTTGCGGTAGTTGCACTTGAGCCTATTCATAATCTCATCGCAGACCAAAACTGGTTCTTCCGCGGCTGCGTATACACTCTTGCAATATTTACAATTGAGTTTATAAGCGGTTATGTTTTAAGACTCATCGGCATTGAGGCGTGGAATTACACGGGGGAAATGTCAGTTCTCGGGCTTATACGGCTCGATTATGCTCCCGCTTGGTTTGCTGTCGGACTGTTATTTGAAAGAATTCATAATCTTCTGCTTCAATATCACGTTGGGGTCTTTAAATAACTTCAGCTGTTTATCATACGGTTCATATCGCATCTCAGCCGACCGATTATCCGCTTTTCAAGGCGCGATATGTACGACTGCGAAATTCCGAGTATATCGGCAACTTCCTTCTGTGTCTTTTCCTCGCCGCGATTGTTTATCCCGAACCTCAGCTCAACTATATTGCGCTCACGCCCTGACAGCTTATCCATTGCAATTTTCAAAAGCTTTCTATCAGTCTCATCCTCAAGATTTTTTTGCGTTACATCACTGTCTGTTCCGAGAATATCAGAAAGTAGCAATTCATTGCCGTCCCAGTCAACATTAAGCGGTTCGTCAATCGAAACCTCATTCTTTCCGTTGCTGTTCTTTCTGAGATACATCAATATTTCATTTTCAATACACCTTGAAGCATATGTCGCAAGCTTTATGTTCTTTTCGGGCTTAAACGTATTTATTGCTTTAATCAGTCCTATTGTTCCTATCGATATTAAATCCTCGATACCTATACCCGTACTATCAAACTTTTTAGCTATATACACAACCAGTCTTAAATTATGCTCCGTCAGCTTCCTAACCGCGTTTTCGGAATTTTCAGGGTTTGAAAGCTCGCCTATCCAATAACTCTCCTCCTCTTTTGTATATGGTGCGGGTAAAGTATCAGCACCGCCTATGTAGTGCGCTCCGCCGGCAGTAAATCTTGCTAAGCTTTTTAAAACTGCCTCTTTAACTTTGCTCGAAAGCGTAAACAAATATTTTAATTTGCTCCCGCTCTTTATGTACTCAATCATTTGTTTAATACTCCTCCCAAAGTTTATTTTTTTATTATTAATATCTGTTTCATAAAACGCAGCAGGTCCAGCTATTGCATTATATTGACCGGCGGACGAAAATCCCGCAGCATATCCGATATAGCATTTTTTGTAATCAATTTCGGCCGTATCGCTCTTTAATACAATTTTCTGCGCTCTGTACAGCGGAACCGTTTCGGCAATGCTGCTCATTGCCGTTTTTATTCCCGCATATCTCTCTCCTTCGCCCAAATCTGATGGCTTAAAGCTTTCGCTTATCAGTATAACCGGCTGACCAGACATCGGCTCAGTAAGCTCACAGCCTGTATCGCAAAGTATTTTTATATTTTCCGTTTTACCTGAAATCGTAACTTCAACGTCATAAATTATTTTTCGCCTGCTCATATTTCTGTCACTCAGCACGATAAAGCATTTGGCGATGACAACTGCCACAGCCGCGGCGATTAAAAGATTTATCACACTTATATCGGCATAAACGACGCCGTTTGAAATCAAAATTCTTCCGCCGCCAACCCAAGACGAATATGCGTATATAAAACCGAAGAATATGAACGACACCGTCACAAACGCAAAAACTGCTTTAATTATTTCAAACAGTCTGTGCTTTTTATAAAAGATCATCACAAACAAAATCGTAAACGCCGCTCTTCCCAAAAGTGTATACATGATATGTACGGCGGGGAAAAACATTAATACGGAGTAAAGCGCCGAAATTACGGCTCCGCATATGAGTCTTAATATTGATGCACGAAATCTTAATATAAACCCGGTACAAAGCAATAAAAACAGATTTATTATAAAATTCACCGCAAACAAAACATCAATATATACTGTCATATGTATCACCCGAAATAATTATAAGACATACGGTATAAAAAATATGTCGTTTTGCTCACAAAAACACAGAATATTTTTCAGCAATTAAATACAAAAAGAGACCGAAGCCGCTTATAACGGTTTCGGTCTTTAGAAAACGCACAAGTATTATTTAGATTTATCCAATCCCTGCATATATTCATCCATTGCATCGGCAACAAGCTTTGAATACTTTACCGCTTCAACAACAGTCTTAGCACCCTTAACTATATCACCGGAGGCAAATATACCCTCTCTCGTGGTCTCGCCGTATTCATTTGTAACAAGCAGACCCTTTTTGGTCGTGTCGATACCTTTTGTTTTTGAAAGTATAACGTCCTGCGCTCCCTGGCTGATTGAAACAATAACAGAGCTTGACGGATAGAACTTGTCGGTACCGGGCACCTCTTCAATGCTGCCGTCCTCGTTAACCTTTGAATCACGGAAGATTACTCCGTCCGGCTTAATTTCAATCGGTATCTTACAATGCTCAAACTCAACACCGTCAATTTTCGCATATTCATACTCGGTATCGCTTGCCGCAACCTTATCTCCTCTGTTAAATACTGTAACGTTTCTGACGCCCTTTCTTATCGCGGTTCGTGCAACGTCCATAGCCGCGTTACCCGCGCCGATAATAATCAGGTTATCGCCGAGATTATATTCATCGGGATTAATCAGGTACGCAATCGCGTAATGGACATTACCGAGACTTTCCCCTTTAATTTTAAGACTGTTCGGCTTCCATACGCCTGTTCCGATAAACAGTGCGTCGTATCCGTCGCGGAATATATCCTCTATGCTGATTGCACCGCCGATAGTGGCGTTGGGGCGAATTTTGATACCAAGCTCAAGCATAAGCTCCTTATACTTTTCAAGTATCGACTTTGGCAGTCTGAACTCAGGTATTCCGTAGCGCAAAACGCCTCCGATTTTGTCCTTAGCCTCAAAAATCGACACATCATATCCGCGGCGGGCAAGTGTTATTGCAATCGTAATACCCGCAGGCCCCGAACCGACAATACCAACCATTTTTCCGTTTTTCGGAATCGGAGCAAACTTCAGACGTTCAAGGTACGTAGTGGAAATGTAATTCTCAATGCTGCTGATATGTACCGGATTACCCTTTCTGCCGAGAACACAATGTCCCTGACACTGATTTTCGTGATTACATACCAGTGAACATACAACCGACAGCGGATTGTTGTCAAACAGCATTTCGCCCGCTTCCTCAATCTGACCGTTGATAAACATTTCAATCATTTTTGGAATATAGGTTGATATGGGGCAGCCCTCTCTGCACATTGGCTTTTTGCAGTTAAGACAGCGTCTTGCCTCACTAACAACGTTTAAAGCCATAAAAACACCTCCAAATATATTAATGTTTAAAATTTGCTTAAATAAGCGGCGCTATAAGCCGCGTAATACTACCTAAAAAACGCTTAATCACGCTGCGCTTTTTAAAATCCTCAATTGTTATATTTTCGCTCATTTCAAGAGTTTTGTTAAAGTCCTTCTCCATTTCGACGATTTCAGGTACGTCGATTAAATATACCGCGCATTCATAATTGAGATACAGGCTTCTGTAATCATGATTGATTGTGCCGATTACAGCGCGTTTTCCGTCCGAAACCGACATCTTGGCGTGAACAAATCCCGGCGTATATTCATATATTTTAACCCCCGCCGAAATAAGCTCCCGATAATACGTCCCCGCGAGCCAAAAGGCATACGGCTTATCGGGTATATGCGGCAGCAGCAGCTTCACATCAACTCCACGTTTTGCCGCAAATTTCATTGCTTCGGCCATATCGGTGCCGAGCACCAGATACGGAGTCATAATATGTACATACTTACGGGCAGAATTTAAAATGCTTATATACAATCTCTCGCCAAACCTGTCAGCTTTATTCGGACTGTCGGCAAACGGAATTATATAACCTTTTTCCTTCTTCTCGTTATTGCCGTCCGATAAAATATATTTCTTATAATCATCCTCTCCGGTATGAGATGCGTATGTGTTCCACATCTGAAGAAACATTGCGGTAAATCCCGCGGCAGCCGAACCCAAAATCTTAATGCCGTTATCCTTCCAGTGCCCGAAGCGTTCCCTCTCGTTTATATATTCATCGGCAAAATTCACACCGCCGGTAAATGCCGTCTTTCCGTCAACGATAATTATTTTTCTGTGATCCCTGTAATTCTGATAAGTCGAAAGCAGCGGTACAACAGGTGAAAAAATCCTGCACTTTATTCCAAAACTCTCCAAAAAATCAGGAAAATCACTATTAAGCAAAGTAAGACAGCCCATTCCATCATACATAAGCCGAACTTCAACACCGCTTTTTACTTTATCACGCAGTATTTCAAATATCTCATTCCACATTCTGCCTGAAGGATTTATAATGTACATCTCAATAAAGATAAAGCGTTCGGCAGACTTAAGCGCCTGCTTGATACCTTCGAACATTTCATCACCGAGCGTGTAATATTCAGCAGACGAATTGTTATATACCGAAAAGCCTGAATTATTATATATAAACCTTGCAACGCCCAGTTCCTCAGGATATTCGTCAGCAAGCGACTCTGTCACATATTCATTCTGAACGGTATATTCAGATGTTATATCTTTAATCTTGTCACTGTTTTCTGTAATCTTTTTGCCAATATGGTTGTACCGTAAAGCCAAATAAATCATCGCGCCAAAAATCGGAATAACGGCTATAAGCATAATCCAGGTTATTTTAAAACCGGGTTCAGCCTGCCTGTTAACCTCGTACACAATAAGCACCGCGCTCAGAATAACGGCAAAAATGTAAATATATTTTGAGTAATCCGACAGAAAAACGCATATTCCCACAATTAATGCAAGCTGAATAAGAATGAGCATTAACCCCAAAAGCTTATTTGAATACAATATTTTTACTAATCTTCCGGACATTTTTCCCTCCGCAATCACTCTGTTGTTATTATACCACATTCATATTATAAAGTCAAAATATTTTAAACTAAATATTTAAATTTGCATATGCATTGAGAGACATATCTGCAGACGCACCGTTTTTATATTCATAGTATGCCGCACAGCCTATCATAGCGGCATTATCCGTACATAAAAGCGGACACGGATAATTAAACTCAAAACCTTCACGCTGTGCCTTTTCCGTTACAAGCTCACGAAGCGGTTTGTTTGATGCAACGCCGCCCGCAAGCGCTATTCTCTCTGCACCGTATTTTTTTGCCGCACTTATCAGATGGTCGGACAGCACGTCGATAACCGCCTGCTGAAACGATGCGGCGATATCGTTTTTGTTTATAACTTCGCCTCTTTGCTCCGCGTTATGTATATAATTCAAAACTGCGGTTTTTACACCGCTGAAGCTGAAATCAAATCCATCTGCTCCCATATTTACTCTCGGGAATGAAACGGCATATTTATTACCGTTTTCTGCCGCCTTTTGAATTTTAGGACCTCCCGGATAACCGAGCCCGAGCACACGGGCAACTTTATCAAAAGCTTCTCCTGCAGCATCGTCATTCGTACGTGCGATTACTTCATATTCCGCATACGACTTTACATAGACAATGTGACTGTGTCCGCCCGATGCAACAAGGCAGATAAAGGGTGGCTTAAAACTCGGATTTTCAAGACAATTTGCGCAGATATGTCCACGGATATGATGCACCGGAATAAGAGGCTTATCAAGCGCAAAGCTAAGCCCTTTGGCATACGACACACCGACCAGCAGTGCACCGACAAGCCCCGGACCATAAGTTACAGCAATCGCATCAATATCGTCAAAATTAAGCCCGCACTCGGAAAGAGCGAGGTCAACAACTCCCGAAATATTCTCAATATGCTTTCTTGATGCGATTTCGGGTACAACACCGCCATACAAAGTATGAATATCAATCTGTGAGTTTATAATATTTGACAATACTTTTGTTCCGTCCTCAACAACCGCAGCGGCGGTTTCGTCGCAGGAGCTCTCTATCGCGAGAATTTTCATTTTATACCTCTTTATTATTATGCCTGTTAATTTAAAAGCTTAGTCATAAGTATAGCGTCCGAGCCGTCCTTATAGTAATTATTCCGCCTGCCGACTTCTTTATAGCCAAGCTTTAAGTAAAGCTGCTCAGCAGGTACATTTCCGTTTTTTACTTCAAGATTTATACACTCGACATTGCTTTCACGACAAATCTTTTCAATAAGGCCAAGCATCATTTGTCCGATACCCTGCCTTTGATATGCAGGACTGACCGCAATATTCGTAATTTCCGCAAAATCCGAAATCAGCCAGACACAGCAATAGCAGACAACTCGTCCGCTTTCTTCATCAATCCCGACGGGAAACACGGAGATGCTGTTACTTATCTCGCTCTCAAACATTCCCTCAGTCCATTCATCACCGGGAAAACACAGCTTTTCTATATCTAAAACCTCTTGAATTAAGACGGAATTAAGCAACTCAAATTTTATCATTGCTTTTCAAGTATTTCTATCAGCTCTTTGATAAAAATTTCCAATACGTTAAAACAGGTTCTGTATATCTGCATATCGCCGCCGAACGGGTCAAAAACGTCGGTAAACGTCGAGTTATTTATGTATTCGGGGAGTGTATATATTTTATCGGCAGCACTCGGAAATGCCTGTTTAAGAGTCTCCTTATGACTCGGTGTCATAGTTAGAATAAGACTTGCGTCATTTGCGGCATCAGCTGTAAGTCTGGAGGATTTATGCTTTGATATGTCTATTCCGTTTTCCGCTGCCGCGCTGACCGCATTTTTTGAAGGCGCACTTCCATAAACCGCAGAAATTCCGCAGGATGAAGCCCTATAATCAAGTGCACATTCCTTTGCCATACTGTTAAATATCCCCTCGGCAATAGGACTTCTGCAAGTGTTACCCGTACAAACAAAAATTATTTTTTTCATTTATTATCCTCACATTTAAGTTTATTTGATTTGGGAAAAATCGTAATCATCTGCTCGAAATACACAATTTCCGGCAGCGCGATACAGTCGGTTGCGTACCGCTAACCAATTGTCGCTTTCAGGTATTTCGGGAGCAATAATTATCTCTGCGCCTAACCCGTCAAGCCTTCTGAGACAACTGAATAAGCGTGCTTCTGCGGTTTTGGGCGAATTTATCCCGCCGAGAGAAATTACTTTCGCATCGCTCGAAAGCTCATTTTTAAACTCATCAGCATATTCATCAAATGTGATTATTCCCGCATATGCCCCGCATCTTTTCACAGCTGCCGCAATGCTTTCAGCGTCTCCGCAGAGAATAACAACCGGAGCTTTGGGCGCATAATGCTTGTACTTAAGCCCCGGTGACTTTGCCTTTTCACCCGGTTTAACCTCGCATACCGTATTTACACTGCACCCCAATACATCCTCAATTTGGCTTTTTGTAATATCTCCCGGCCTATATATCGTAGGCGTGTTCGACATATCTATAACTGTTGACTCAACGCCCACACTGCACGTGCCGCCGTCAATTATCGCATCAACTCTTTTATCCATATCGTCAACACAGTGTATAAACTCAGTCGGGCTTGGCTTACCCGAAATGTTTGCGCTCGGAGCAGCAACAGGAATATCCGCACAGCGCAGAAAATCAGCCGCTATAGAATTTGACGGCATACGAATACCTACCGTATCAAGACCGGCAGTGACATTATACGGCACATCCTTGCTCTTTTTAAGTATTATTGTAAGCGGACCCGGCCAAAAAGCATCTATAAGCCTTTGAGCGTCCTCGGGCACTTCGCTGACTAAGTCTTCAAGCTGCTTTGTGCTGTAAATATGCACAATAAGAGGATTATCTCCGGGGCGTCCCTTTGCCGCATATATCTTATCGACAGCCGAGGGATTGAGCGCATCAGCGCCTAAGCCGTATACCGTCTCGGTTGGGAAAATAACCGTTCCGCCCGCGCGGATAATCTCCGCCGCTTTCTTTAAACCCGGCTCATCAGCCCTTAAAAACAATGTCTCAGCCAAACTTTCTCTTCCCCTTGCTCTGGTTTCTTAATCCTTAATCGCCGATATCCAATGAGGCTTCGGCTTTCAGCTTTTCACTCTGGTCGGTAGTGATAAGCGCGTCAATTATCTCATCAAGGTCGCCGTTCATAAACTGCTCAAGCTTATAAAGCGTCAGACCTATTCTGTGGTCTGTTACTCTTCCCTGAGGATAATTATAGGTTCTTATACGCTCGCTTCTGTCGCCCGTGCCGACCTGACTCTTTCTATCTGCGGCAATCGCGTCGTTTCGCTCCTGCTGCATCTTATCATACAGTCTTGAACGCAGCATCCTCATAGCCGCCTCTTTGTTCTTGTGCTGACTGCGCTCATCCTGACACGTAACCACCATACCTGTCGGCTTATGCGTTATCCTTATTGCAGATTCGGTCTTATTTATATGCTGACCGCCCGCACCGCTTGAACGATAGGTATCTATCTCGAGGTCGTCGGGATTGATTTCCACTTCAACATCATCAACTTCCGGCAGAACCGCCACTGTTACGGTAGACGTATGAATACGTCCGCTCGACTCGGTCTCGGGAACTCTCTGTACTCTGTGAACTCCGCTTTCAAACTTGAGCCTGCTGTATGCGCCTTCACCGTTTATCATAAACGTAACTTCTTTAATGCCGCCTATGCCTATTTCACTGAGATTTAACACCTCGGTTTTCCATCTCTTGCTGTCGGCGTACATTGAATACATTCTATAAAGGTCACCTGCAAACAGAGCGGCCTCATCACCGCCGGCTCCGCCTCTAATCTCAACCATAACGTTTTTGTCGTCGTTCGGGTCTTTGGGCAGAAGCAGAATTTTAAGCTCCTCTTCAATCTTAGCTATATTCTCCTTGGCGATTTTCGACTCCTCAACAAGCATTTCTTTAAACTCCTTGTCGGTATCGGGGTCATTCATAAGCTCCGCCGCATCGTCAATCGTCTCTTTATTCTTTTTATATTCCCTGTATTTTTCAACTATCGGGGTGAGGTCTGAATGTTCCTTACAGAGCTTTCGCCACGTTTCCTGGTCGGCAATAACCTCCGGGTCACTGATTTTCTTTGCAAGCTCCTCGAACTGCTCCTCTAAAAATGATAATTTTTCAAACATTATATACTCCTCAAAAACTAAATTTCACCTTTGGATTTCGCTTTAAGATACGCGTTAATAAACCCGTCAAGCTCACCGTTCATTACAGCGTTCACATTACCGGTCTCAAAATTCGTTCTGTGATCCTTTACCATATTATAAGGATGAAATACATAGGAACGTATTTGACTTCCCCACGCAATTTCAGTCTGAACTCCCTTTAAATCGTCAATCTTATCCTTCTGCTCACGCTCAGCAATCTCAACAAGCTTAGCCTTTAAGACCTTCATCGCCGTGTCTTTATTCTTATGCTGACTTCGCTCGTTTTGGCAGGTAACGACAATACCTGTGGGGATATGTGTAATTCTTATTGCTGATTCGGTCTTGTTAATATGCTGACCGCCCGCGCCGCTTGAACGATACGTGTCAATCCTCAAATCCTCAGGATTAATTTCAACATCAAGCTCCTCGTCAAGCTCGGGTATAACCTCGCACGACGCAAAAGACGTGTGCCGCCTTGCCGCCGAATCAAACGGCGAAATTCTTACAAGACGATGTACGCCTTTTTCAGACTTCATATAACCGTACGCGTTAAGCCCCTCGACAGAAAATGTAATGCTCTTTATCCCGGCTTCCTCGCCGTCCAAGCAGTCAATAACGCTCGTCTTAAACCCGCGTTTTTCAGCCCACATATTATACATACGATAGAGCATCTCGCACCAGTCCTGCGCCTCGGTTCCGCCCGCTCCAGAATGCAGCGTGACAATGGCGTTAAGCCTGTCATATTTGCCCGATAGCAAGGTCTCAAGCTTTATATTTTCGAGCTTTTCGACAAGCTCCTTATACCCCGACTTAACTTCGGAAAGCACGCTATCGTCCTCTTCCTCGATACCGAGTAGTGTCAGCGTGAGCAAATCCTCGCGCTGCTGTCTGATATCCTCGTATCTTTGGACGGTATCTTTAAGAGACTTGATTTTCTGCAGAACTTTTCCCGCGCTTTCCATATCATTATAAAAATCCGGAGCGAAAGATTTCTCTTCAAGCTCTTCCGCCTCCTTCTGAACAGCGGCTAAGTTAAAGTGAATCCCTCAGTTCAGTAATATCTTTTTCCATTCCCTCAAGTCCAAGCTTGTATTCGTCAAATGCTATCACCGTATCACCCCTTAAGCTTTTTAAGCCATATTATTCTGCTGATCCTTTTCAAGACAGCAGTTTTTATATTTTTTACCCGAGCCGCACGGACACGGATCGTTTCTGCCTATCTTTTTTACGCGTCTTACAGGCTTTTTCTTAACTGTTCCGTCACCGCCCGCATTCTCGGCAATCGGCTTTGCAACCTGCTGTCTTTCAATCTTTGTCTGCGGTACTACATGGAACAGATGCTTAATTGTGTCCTCTTTAATACCTTCGGTCATTTCCTCAAACATATCCATAGCTTCAAACTTATACTCAATAACAGGGTCGTGCTGAGCATATGCCCTTAAATATATACCCTGACGAAGCTGTTCCATATTGTCTATATGATCCATCCACTTCTGGTCTACGACACGCAGCATAATTATACGCTCAATTTCACGCATCGCCTCGCCGAATTCAGTCTCTTTTTCCTTATACTTCTTCTCTGCGTCCTCAAAAATATACTCTGCGAGACGCTCCTTTGTCATTTTATCAATCTCTACATCGGTGAATTTTAAGAAATCGCTCGGCATTTCGCCCATAATTGTCTCGAGATGGTCTTTAAGACCTTCCCAATCCCACTCCTCGGGTGTATTGACCTTGTCACCTATATATAGAGCGGATACGCCTTCAAAAACATCCTTCATCATCTTCATAATGCTTTCACGAAGGTCGCTTCCGTCAAGAACCTGGTCACGCTGCTTGTATATTATCTCTCTCTGCTGGTTATTTACATCATCGAACTGCAGGACATTCTTTCTGATATCAAAGTTTTTACCCTCAACACGCTCCTGCGCAGTCTCAATAGCACCCGACAGCATTTTGCTTTCAATGGCTTCATTTTCTTCGATACCAAGCGTATCCATAACTTTGGTTATACGCTCCGGCGCAAACAAACGCATCAAATCGTCCTCAAGCGAAATATAGAACTTTGAGTGACCAACGTCGCCCTGACGACCCGCACGGCCGCGGAGCTGGTTATCAATACGTCTGCTCTCGTGTCTTTCGGTACCCATTATGTTAAGTCCGCCCGCAGCGAGAACCTCCTGCTGCTCAGGCTCAATTTCAGCCTTGAATTTGTCGTTAAGCTCTTTAAATACTTTGCGCGCGTTTAAGATTTCCTCATCGTCCGTCTCGGCAAAGCCCGTTGCCTCGTTAATCATTTCCTCGGTATATCCCTGCTTCTCCATCTCAGCTCTTGCTAAGAATTCCGCATTACCTCCGAGAACAATATCGGTACCACGGCCCGCCATATTAGTAGCGATTGTAACCGCGCCCTTTTTACCTGCCTGAGCGACAATTTCCGCCTCTTTGTCGTGGAACTTCGCATTTAAGACATTATGCTTGATTCCGCGCTTTCTCAGCATCTTACTGAGCTTTTCGGATTTATCGATTGAAACGGTACCGATAAGAACCGGCTGACCCTTCTCGTGCGCCGCAATAGCGTCCTCAATAACCGCATTAAACTTTGCATCCTCGGTCTTATACACACTGTCGTGCTCATCTATTCTCGCAAGAGGCTTGTTTGTCGGAATTACAATGACGTCAAGCTTATAAATCTCCTGGAACTCCTCTTCCTCAGTCTGAGCCGTACCTGTCATACCGGAGAGCTTTGTGTAAAGTCTGAAGTAATTCTGGAATGTAATAGTCGCAAGCGTTTTGCTCTCATTTTCAACCGTTACACCTTCCTTTGCCTCAATTGCCTGATGCAAACCGTCGTTGTAGCGTCTGCCGAACATCATACGTCCGGTGAACTCATCGACAATAATAACCTCGCCGTCCTTTACGACGTAATCCTTATCTTTTTTCATCACACCAATAGCTTTTATAGCCTGATTGATGTGATGCGACAGCGTCATATTCGACGGGTCGGTCAAGTTTTCAATATTAAAAGCCGCCTCGGCCTTTTTAACACCGTTTGGCGTGAGCATAGCCGTTTTTGCCTTTTCATCAACGATATAGTCGTATTCGCTGTACGTCTCGTCATCTTCAACCTCAACCTTTGAATCGGTCTCAACAACCTTTTTAAATCTCAAGGTCTTGGCAAAACGGTCAACCTGAGCGTATAAATCCGTAGACTTATCGCCCATACCCGATATAATAAGCGGCGTACGCGCCTCATCGACCAAAATACTGTCAACCTCGTCGACTATAGCATAATTGTGCCCGCGCTGAACCTTGTTTTCTTTATAAATAACCATATTATCACGCAGGTAATCAAATCCCATTTCGTTATTTGTTCCGTATGTGATATCAGCGCTGTATGCCTGCTTTCTTTGAGAGTTATCCATATCGTGGATGATAAGACCTACGCTGAGACCGAGATAGCTGTATAGCTTACCCATCCATTCGCTGTCACGCTTTGCGAGGTAGTCGTTAACCGTGACAATATGAACGCCTTTACCCGAAAGCGCGTTTAAGTACGCCGGAAGAGTCGCCACAAGCGTCTTACCTTCACCTGTTTTCATCTCCGCAATTCTGCCCTGGTGCAGAACAACACCGCCCAAAACCTGAACCGGGAAGTGCTTCATCCCCAAAACTCTCCAAGCAGCCTCGCGGCAGACAGCAAACGCTTCTGCAAGTATATCGTCAAGCGTCTCACCGTTAGATAAACGCTCCTTAAATTCATTAGTCTTTGCTTTAAGCTCTTTATCCGTGAGCTTCTGCATAGTCTCATCATAGCTTAAAACCTTATCAACGATAGGATTAATTTTTTTAAGCTCCCTGTCGCTGTAGGTGCCGATTATTTTTTCGATTACACCTTTTATCCCCATGGCTTAACCTCCAAATTATATCTAAAATCAAGTAAATTTCCGTCTACATAAATACATATATAAATTTATTATAACGCTAATTAAATATTAATGCAAGCATTTTCAAGCAATTTATTATATAATTTCCAAATTTATTACTGTTTTTCGGCTTTATCATTAAAGTAATTATATACACTTCTCGCTGTTGCTTTGTCAACCGCTGTGCACAATTCTTCATATGTCGCGGACTTAATTCGTTTTATAGAAGAAAAGCACATCAAAAGCTTTGCCCGTTTCTTGGGTCCGACGCCTGCAATATTATCAAGCTCGCTCTTTACATTCGATTTTTCGTGCTTTTTCCTGAAAGCTGTTATTGCAAATCTGTGAACCTCGTCCTGAACTCTTGTTAAAAACTTAAAAAGCTCGCTGTCGGGTTCAATTGAAAACTCAATGTCCACATCCGTAAGAGCGCGGGTTCTGTGTTTATCGTCCTTAACAAGGCCGTAGACCGGTATCGGCTCGCCCATAGTGTCAAACAGTTCACGTATAAAGTTTACGTGCCCCTTTCCGCCGTCCAACAGAATTAGGTCGGGCAGCGGCAGAAACTTTGCCTTGGCAGGATCAAGCTTTCCCTCAGCGATTAAATCCTCCTCTTTATACGCCTCACTTATACGGCGATATATTACCTCACGTGTGCTCTCATAGTCGTTAGCGCCCTCAACAGTCTTTATATTAAACTTTCTGTAAGCGGATTTTAACGGCCTTGCATTGTTATATACCACGCATACGCCCACGCTCTGCGCACCGGATATATTTGAAATATCATAGCTCTCTATCCTATGCGGCACATTATCGAGATTTAAAACCTTCATAAGCGAGCTTAAAATCTCGTTCATATCGGTCTGCTCCTTGTCACGCTTAAATCTGTGAATTTTGAGCGACTCCTCCGCGTTGCTGCCGACCATCTGCACACTGCGCGCCTTTGCTCCGCGCTTAGGCACATTCAGAGCAACTTTATGCCCCGCTTTCTCACACAGCCACTTTTCTATGTTCTCCATATCCTCGATTTCTGCGGGCAGTAGAATTTCCTTCGGCAGATTTGTTGAGCTAAAGTAAAACTGCTTTACAAAGCTTGAAATCAGCTCCTCAACACTGTCCTCGCAGTTTTCAAATATATGCCGCTCCGAGCCGAGCATCTTTCCTCCGCGCATATAAAAGACCTGTATACACGCGTCCTTGTCGTCCTTAAATATACCGATTATATCACGATTTTCCTTATCGTTTGCTATTATTTTCTGATGTTCATCAAGCGCTTCAAGATGCTTTATCCTGTCGCGATAGCTTGCTGCTTTTTCAAACTCAAGGTTTTCGGACGCCTTGTACATCTTTTCGGTCAGGGCTTTGGTAAGATACGAATAATTGCCGTTTAATACCGAAGCTATCTGATTAAACATTTCGGAATACTCTTCTTTTGAAATCTTGCCTGCGCAAGGCGCACTGCACTGACCGATATGGTAATAAAGACACGGTCTGTCCTTGCCTATATCCCGCGGCAAGACTTTATTGCAGCTTCTGATTTTAAACAGCTTTTTAATCGTTTCAAGCGTTTCTTTGGTATTATAGGCGCTCATATAAGGACCAAAATATTTAGAACCGTCCTTTACAAGCTTTCGTGTTATAAATATCCGCGGGTAATCCTCCTTTGAGGTTATCTTAATATACGGGTACTGCTTGTCATCTTTTAGAAGGATATTATACTTCGGCTGATGCTTTTTTATAAGATTACACTCAAGTATAAGCGCCTCAACCTCGCTGTCGGTAATCATATATTCAAAATCATATACATTGCTGACCATTTTCTGAGTCTTTATATTATGACTTTTTGAATTTATAAAATATGAACTGACACGGTTTTTAAGCGCCTTGCTCTTGCCAACGTATATTATTTCGCCGTCCTCATTTTTCATCAAATAAACGCCCGGCTTAAGCGGCAGAGTTTTAAGCTTTTCCTTTATCCTGAGCAGTGTTTCATTTTCCATTTTATTCTCCTGTATTAATAAACCAAAAAAGAGCAAACCGCCGAAATAAGCAATTCACTCTTAAAATCAATTATATATAACCGGAAGCGGTTTATGCAAAATTTGAAGAGATAAGGCTGACCAAATCATTAACAGCGTCCTCTTCATCAGGTCCGTCAGAAATGATGGTGATAGTGTGCCCCTTTGTTATACCGAGAGATAAAACACCGAGCAAGCTCTTGGCATTGACCTTTCTGTCCTCACTCTCAACCCAAATACTGGATTTATATTCGTTCGCCTTCTGAATAAAGAAGGTTGCAGGTCTGGCGTGAAGCCCAACCTGGTTTTGAACAACTACTTCTTTCATATACATAATACCGCTCCTTTAGTGCTGAATAAATCTAAAACGTACTTCAACGTCTATATTATAATACAAAATATTTTTTAATAAGTCAAGAGTAAATTTTTAATTTGTCCGCTTTTTTATCTTATTTTTAACAATATTTTAAATAATTGTATGACTGCATAAAATTGTTTATTTATATTTACTGAATATTGGAACTTTTTTCTTAAATTAACGTCTAAGTATTTAGAATATATTTTGGGAGGTTATTATGCTAAAAACTTTAAAGGTATTAATCACGGCTCTTTTAATAGGCATTGTTTTATGTTTGCCTATATGTTCTTATGCCGAAAATATCGACGGATTAATCGACGCCGAAGTGCTCAAATTTACTTCTGTAGGCGGCGGTAAATTTATCTACTGCAACAACACAGAGGGTATCGGCCGTGACACGCTTGCGGGCGACCCAAATCCCAATCCGCGGTATACTATGAATAATGAAAATTTAACGCCGGACAGATATTATTTGTACCTATCTCATATTAACTATACATACGGCTTTGATGAATACAATAATCCGAGCGGGCTCGGCTTTGACGTTGAGCTTGATGTTGAGATTAAGGCAAAAGAAGATTCGCGGCTTGTCATATATAACGCTGCATGCGAAACGCCCAAGGTTAAACGCTATGAAAACGAAAACGGCGAAATAAAGTTTGAAACGACAAATTGGGGTGGTATGAACGCCTGCGCAACAATGCTTAAAAGCGATATAAAGCAGCTTCACACAAGCAAGGTTTTTAAAGACAGAAACTACACACCCGTAGCCATTGATATCAAAGAAGGCGAAACAGTGTGGCTCAGTCAATACCTGCCCGACTATGCGGCGTGCAGTATGGTTTTGCCTGTGTTTATCGCAGCAGATACCGAGCTCTTATACGGGAAAGTCGATATGAACGTGGTTGAGCTGCGCTCAAAAGACGGCAAATTGGGCGACAGAACCGATTTTGACTCTTCAAAGCTCGGGTTTGGTGTATTTCTGCGCGATAGATGCCATAAGGGCGTAGCTGACAGTCTGCCCGAGGTCGATGCGGATCTCGAATATACAATAGACGACAGCACGCCGGACGGACAGTACCTGCCTGTCACGTTCTCCAATCAATTTTTCAGTGACGTTGTAACGAATGAGTGGGTGACAAACCTGAACCCGCAAGACGATATATGGGCAAAGTATATAACGGTTGAAAGCGATATGCTGCCCCTTGAATACTACGACCCGTCAAAGCTTATGTATTACGGAAAAAACGTTCCCAAAAGCGAGCGCGACAGTGTGTGGAGGTTTGACAATTATCACAGCGACTCAAAGGAGTATATTAAGGAAAGCGGCGTTAAAGAGGATGACTATTCGCCAAACTACGAATTAAGCGCTAGAGACAAAAATGGGAACATAATAGAAAATAACGGAATAGCCTGCAGTATGGGTAACTATGGCGTTTCTACGAGGTACAATCTCTCTGTGACAAACAACGGTACAAAAACAAAGTATTTTAACTATGATGCTTCGACCTCTGCGAATATTATTGTCGCAGTCCGCGATGAGAACGGTAATATTATAGGAACACCGATTTCAAAAGGCGGAAACGAATGGGATATAATAAAAGACACCTGCGCGTGTATTGAAATTGAGCCCGGAACCACAGAAAAGTTCACAATCGAAACCATACTGCCCGTAAACTATATGGGCGGACTTAAAAACGCGTTCAGAATATCCGACAGCGAGGCAAAATTCGACTTTGTGACAGAAACCAAAAATTGGCTGCCGGATTATATTACGCTTGAAAACACATATTATATGACTTATGACCATTTTGTAAATGACGAAACGCGTGAGTTCTTAAGCGGAAACCTTGATAATTTTGAAGTTACGACAACCGATTACGGATATATGCTGCGCTGGAAGGATTGGGACGACCACCCCGACTGGGAAGGGAATTTTAAACCTCTCGCAAGCGACGTTTACTTCTTAAATCACGAATTTAACTTAATAGGGCGCACCCATTTTGATACCTTCCCGATGAAAGCGGAATACCATTTCGGAAAGTTTATAATCACGCTCCAGGACGGTTCAAGAAAATTCAGTACGGACGGAGCGGGTTGGTATACACCGTATTGGCCGTCATCAAAGGACGAAGAAATGAACGAAATTATGGTAAGACTTAATAACGAATATCTAAAATTTGACCAGCCGCCGATTATCTTAAACGACCGTACTCTTGTACCGATGAGACTTATATTTGAAAAACTCGGTCTTAAAGTCGACTGGAACAATGAAACCGAAACGGCAACCGCGGTAACAAACGACCAAAGCAGCACAATAGCCTTTACTATAGACAGCAACAAAGCAGTTGTAAACGGTGAGGAAATCGAAATGGACACAACTCCCGTTCTTATAAACGACCGCACTTTGATACCCGTGCGCTTTCTTAGCGAGACACTCGGCTATACAGTTGATTGGAATGAATACGCAAAAGAAGTAATAATCGAAAAATAATTAAAATTCTACTTGAAATACAGTAATTTTATGGTATAATCAAAATATAAATACTAAAAACAAAACTACTTATTTTAAAGGAGAATTTGAGATGTCTTACGTTTACAAAAATCACACCGCACTCGAATACGCACAGATGGCGTGCGATACTTTAATGAAGAAGTTTGCTCCCGAAGACCTTCCTCCGAAGGGCAGATTTCATTATCATCAGGGCGTATTTCTCTCGGGTATGCAAAAGACCTATGAACTCTGCGGCAGCAAGAAATACTATGACTACATAAAAGCGTGGGTTGACTCGATTATTGACGAAAACGGTACTATCACAAAGTTTGACAAAACTCAGCTTGATGATATGGAGCCGGGCGTACTTCTGTTTATGCTGTATAAAAAGACGGGAGATGAGCGGTATAAGACTGCACTTGATACACTTCTTCCTCTTATAAAAGACTTCCCGAAAAACCCTGAGGGAGGCTTCTGGCACAAGGGACGCTATCCGCAGCAGATGTGGCTTGACGGACTGTATATGGCAGGTCCTATTTGCTCGGAGTATGCAAAAGAGTTTAATAAGCCTGAGTATTTCGACCTTACCGCAAAGCAGGTTCTTATGATGGAAGAAAAGACGATTGACAAAAATACCGGCCTTTGGTATCACGCGTGGGATTATGCAAAAGAACAGCCTTGGGCTAATCCCGAGACAGGTCATTCGCCCGAATTTTGGGGACGTTCAATAGGCTGGGTTCCGGTAGCAATTTTTGAGGATTTAGCATACTTCCCGGACGACTACAAGGATAAACCGGAAATGCTTCGCGCGGCAACTGACTTATTAAAGGCTGTCGTAAAATATCAGGACCCTGAGACAGGTTTATGGTATCAGGTAGTTGATAAAGGCGACGATAAGAACAATTGGCTTGAATCCTCGTGTACCTGCCTGTTTGTCAGCGCAATCAGCCGTGCAGTCAAAGAAGGTTATATGGATGAGAAGTACCTCGAATACGCAAGAAAAGGCTATAACGGCATAATCGACCGCCTGAAGTACAACGAAAACGGCGTAATAATCGACAATATATGCGTCGGTACGGGCGTCGGCGATTATGAACACTACCTCGCAAGACCGACAAGCGAAAACGACCTCCACGGAGCCGGCGCATTTATACTGATGTGCGTTGAGGCATATAAAGCATTATAACTAAAAAATAAAATACCCACGCCTATATAAACGGCGTGGGTATTTTAGTGTATCGAAAAAGTGCTTTTACAAGTAAATTAAGCGTAAAAAGTCGTAGGGATCGTCGAGGTCGTCGTTCCCTATACACGCTTATGCTATTGTTATGCAAATTAAGACTTTTTCGACAGCCTAAAGGCGCCCCGTGATGAGACGCCTTATTAGTTATTCCGTTATATAAGCGTACGGCAAAAGCTCCGATGCTTTAAACTTCTGGGGCTTACCGCTGACAAGCAATATTACTTCACAGCCAGGAGCATAATCCGACAATATTTGACGGCAGTTGCCGCATGGAGGAATAATCTCCTCGCCCTGTTCGCCGCGTACCGCAACTATTGTCTTAAACTCACGTTCTCCGTTTGTTACTGCAGTTCCGAGCGCCACCTGCTCCGCGCAGGCACTGTGTATAGCATATAGGTTTACACCTTTATATATCCTGCCGGAGCCGCATCTTACCGCAGCGCCTACTGTGTAAAGTCCTCTTGCTTTATCATAATTGCGCGAAATTGCATCCCTTGCCGCGTCTATTAGCTCATAATCCTCTTTATTAAGTTCCATAATAACTCTCGTTTTAAATCCTGTCGAGTGACTGCTGAATATCATCTATGATATCCTGTGCATCCTCTATACCAACCGAAAATCTTATTAAGTCCGGAGTTACACCGGCAGCCTTAAGCTCCTCGTCATTTAACTGTCTGTGAGTATGGCTTGCGGGGTGGAGCACCGATGTTCTCGCATCCGCAACATGAGTTACAATTGCTGCAAGCTTAAGCCCGTCCATAAACTTTACTGCGTTTTCTCTGCCGCCCTTTACACCAAAGGATATTACACCGCAGGTGCCGTTTGGCATATATTTTTGTGCAAGCTCGTAATATTTATCGCCTTCAAGTCCAGCAAAGCTTACCCAAGAAATTTTATCGTTGGCTTTTAAATATTCGGCAACCTTCTTTGCGTTTTCACAGTGGCGTGCAATTCGCAGCGAAAGTGTCTCAAGCCCGATATTAAGTAAAAATGCGTTTTGCGGTGATGGTATTGAACCAAGATCTCGCATAACTGTAGCGGTCGCCTTGGTTATGTAAGCCGCCTTTCCGAAACGCTGTGTATACACAACTCCGTGATAAGATTCATCAGGTGTGGTAAGGCACGCATATTTATCGCCGTATGCCTCCCAGTCAAAATTTCCGCTGTCAACTATGGCTCCTCCGACAGATGTTGCGTGACCGTCCATATACTTTGTTGTTGAATGAACCACAATATCCGCGCCCCATTCAAACGGACGACAATTTATAGGCGTCGGAAATGTATTGTCAATTATAAGAGGAACACCGTTTTTATGCGCAACCCTCGCAAACTTTTCTATATCCAATACGACAAGCGCAGGGTTGGCAACGCTCTCGGCAAACATAGCCTTTGTATTCGGTCTGAACGCCTTATTAAGCTCCTCCTCGTCTGCGTCGGGATCAACAAAAGTAACATCAATTCCCATTTTTTTAAGAGTCACGCCAAAAAGGTTAAAGGTTCCACCGTATACAGTTGATGAGCACACAAAATGGTCGCCCGCACTGCAAATATTAAATATTGAATAGAAGCACGCAGCCTGTCCGGATGATGTGAGCATACCTGCAACTCCGCCCTCAAGCGCGGTAATCTTTGCAGCAACAGCATCGTTGGTCGGATTTGCGAGACGGGTATAAAAGTATCCGTCCTCTTCTAAATCAAAAAGCCTGCCCATCTGCTCTGTTGAGCTGTATTTAAAAGTTGTGCTTTGATATACCGGCAAAACTCTGGCTTCGCCGTTTTTCGGCTCATAACCCGCCTGAACACATTTTGTATCAATTCTCATTGAAAATCTCCTTCCAAGTATATTATTTTTACATATTAACACAATAATAACACATTTTCCGCTTTCCGTCAACTCTAATCGTCATTAACGATACTGATGTTTATTTCGGGAACCGCTACCGTTTCATACTGCACGGCAGGAGGTACTTTTTCGCTTTCGGTGAAGGTCACTTTTCCCGTATGTACCTCCGGCACAGCCAAATTTTCAATATCGACCGTAAATTCCGTATTCACATTATCCTTCATACTATATCCTCCGTTAAAACATATTTATAAAGAAAGTGATTGTAAGACTGTTTAAAAAATCTGCAAACATACTGCCTATTATCGGAACAAGAAGATACGCCTTGACGGAAGGTGAAAATTTTTCGGTCAGCGCCTGCATATTAGCCATAGCGTTCGGAGTGGCACCCATTCCAAACCCGCAGGTTCCCGCCGAAAGCACCGCCGCATCGTAGTCACGTCCCATAATATTAAATACAACAAGGTAAGAAAACAGAAACATCATAATCGTTTGCCCTGCAAGCAGTATCAAAAGCGGCAGAGCCAGCTCAGCAAGCTGCCAAAGCTTCAGCGTTATCATCGCTATACCCAAAAACAGCGACAGACAAATTCCGCCGATATCATTAATTTCACCCATACAAACAGTGAAGCGCTTACTGTATTCGCTGACATTGCGCATAATTGCCGCAATTATCATAGCGCCGATATATACCGGGAATGTCATTCCCGTCTTGCTGAGCAGCCACGAAACAAGCGTTCCGAGTCCCATAGCAATTGCAATCTGATACGCAGCCATCGGATACATACTGACGCTGCGCCTATGCTTTTTTTCCTCCTCAACAAGAGGTGTGTCATCCTCGGGCACAACTGTCTTTAAAAGGTCTTTTTTAATAATAAGTCTGCGTCCTACAGGTCCGCCCATAAGTGAACCTGCCACAAGTCCAAATGTCGCAGCTGCAGTACAGATAGTTGCCGCACCTCTAACCCCAAAGTCCTCGAGTACCGGTCCGAAAGCTCCTGCTGTGCCGTGTCCGCCTATCATAGGTATTGAACCGGTACAGAGACCGACAAGCGGATGAATTCCTATAAAATCTGCAAGTCCGACCGCCACTAAGTTCTGAATTATAATTAGCGCAATAACGCAGACTAAAAACAAAACCAAACTAACTCCGCCGCTCTTTAATACCTTAAGATTTGCCTGAAATCCGACAGATGTGAAAAACATTACCATACATACATCCTTAAGCGTTTCGTCAAACATCAATTCGGCGATACCTGTCACATAAAGTATGCAAGATAGTATAGCAAAAAGCAGTCCTCCTATAACCGGCGAAGGAATGCAGAACGTTTCGAGAAACTTAATACGTTTTTTAAGAAAAGCCCCGAGGAATAATACCAAAACAGCAAGTCCGATGGTCTGATACATATCAAGAGATATACTATTCATTGCCATCCCCCTTTGACACATTTATACCCTGTTCCTTATAATACTTTTCCGCACCGCTGTGAAATGCAATGGGTATGTCCTCAATTGCAGAGTGTGTATCAAGTGCTGTACTGCCTCCGGCAGCAAACTGAAGCTTGGTACTGTTATCAAACAGCCCCTTTGTAATCTTATATACCGCATCCTCGGAAAGCTCATCGCTTGCTATAAGTACCGTTTTAATACCGAGCACCTCGACGTCCTCGGTCTGACCTTTATAACTTCCGGCCTCGATTGTATATTTCGTATATCCTCTATTACTGTCAATCAAACGGTTGGCAACAGTTTCATCTATAGGCAGCAGACGGATGTTTTTCAGTTTGGCAAGCTCTGTTACAGCTGTTGTCGGCACGCCGGCAGTGCAGAAAAAGGCGTCAATATTACCCTTTTCCATCTCGGCTGCCGAATTTGTGAAGGATAAATACTCAGCGTCAATCATATCCTCACTGAGCCCGTAGCCGGACAGAATTTGCAGTGCATTAAGCAGCACTCCCGATTCCTTCTCACCCAAAGATACCCGCTTTCCGTATAAATCGCCGACGCTTTTTATATCGGAATTTGCAGAAACAACTATCTGGCACGCTTCTGTATATAAACCGGCGATTGCGGAATATCCGCTAATTTTTCTGTCAAACATACCCGAGCCGTATTCTGCATCACGTAAAATATCACTTTGTGTAAGTGCAAGCTTGACATATCCTCCGTCCATCAGTCTGATATTGGCAACCGACCCCGCCGTCTCACGAACTTTAAAATTAAGCTCAGGATAATCGTCGGTGATTGCATTAGTAAGAGCCGTACCGTAAGCATAATAACTTCCACCGACACTGCCTGTACCAAAGCTGATTTCACCTCTGCCCGAGCAGCCTGCCATAAGCAGCATAACAAGTATAAGCGCAGCAGCACATAAAAATCGTTTCATCACACAGCTTCCTCCGAAAAACCTAATTTCCACATTCAATACTTATCTCGTTAAACATTTTTAAATAGTCGTCTATACTCGTATTCTCTTTATCGGCGCCGCTCTTGTCAAGAACAATTCCGCCGTCGTGCATCATTATGGTGCGTGTGCCGTACTTTACGGCATGACGAAGATTGTGTGTCACCATAAGAGTGGTTATTTTCTTCTCAAAAACCACCTTTTCGGTCAGCGCCATTACGATATCGCTCGATTTCGGGTCAAGAGCCGCCGTATGCTCGTCAAGCAACAAAAGCTTAGGCGTGTTCATAGTTGCCATTATAAGCGCAAGCGCTTGTCTCTGTCCGCCCGAAAGAGTTCCGGCAGGAGTTTCCATACGGTCCTCAAGTCCCATACCGAGCTGACTTAACTGCTCGCGGTAAAAATCCTTGCGCTTCTTGTTAAGCCCGAACGAAAGTCCGAAGGGCTTACCCTTGTTATCGGCAACAGACAGATTTTCCCATATGGTCATTGAAGAACACGTACCCATTGCGGGGTTTTGAAAAACTCGTCCTATATTACTGTAGCGTTTGTAGCTCTTCTGCTTTGTTATATCCTTGCCGCCAAGCACAACAGAGCCGCCGTCAGGCTTTATATTCCCGGAAATTATGTTAAGAAGTGTGGTCTTTCCCGAACCGTTTGAACCGATTATTCCTGCAAATTCACCGTACTTGATATCAAGGTTAAATCCGCTGAACAAAACCTTTTCGTCAATGGTTCCTAAATTAAATGTCTTATAAATACCGTTTACGCTAAGCATCTATATTCATAGCTCCCTTCTTCTTTTTGTCAAGCACAAACATATTGAGAAGCAGTGTTGCGATAAACAGCGCAGTAATTACCATATTTGTGTCGCTCGGAAGCAGTCCCGAAGCAAGCGCTGCGTATGTACAAGCCTTATATACTATCATACCCAAAAGAACGCCTGTGGTCACACGAAGAAATCCGATTTTTTTAAACAGGGTCGTACCTATTATAACAGCCGCAAGCCCCATAACCACGGTGCCGGTGCCTGCGCCAACGGCAAACTGACGCGTATACTCGCAGTTAACTGCACCCGCGAGAGCGACAAGGCCGTTTGAAATAGCAAGACCTATAATCTTTATCCTACCCGGATTTTGGGCAAGAGTAGACACAAGACCTTCGTTATCTCCGACTGTTCTCAAAAGAAACCCTGATTTCGTACGCAAATACCAGTCAAGCATAAATTTTGCAATCAGCATAATGCCGATTAAAACTATTACCTTAGAATAATCCGCAAAACCCTGGGGCAGAATGTTAGAAACCTGCGTAAATATATTCGGTGAATTAACACTCATAAACACCGTTGCCGTTCCGGCAATACGATAGTTTATCGAATACAAAGCGGTCATCGTAAGTATACCGCATAGCAGGTTTTTAATTCTCAAAACAACATTCAAAAATCCCGTAAATGCGCCCGCCAAGCAGCCTGCCAAAAATGCGATAATAAGACTTAGCCACGGATTTACGCCGATTGAAGTAAGAGTCACGCACAATGCCGCTCCGAGCGGAAAGGTTCCGTCAACCGACAAATCCGGAAAGTCCAAAATACTGTAACTGATATACACTCCGAGTGCCATTATTCCGTAAATAAAGCCCTGCTCGAGAATACTTATTAAAACGTCCATTTGTTTCTCCTTAAATCATACAAAACCGTTTATTTCAGCAGATACGGGCGACCCTGTCCGGCCGCCCGCTGCATATTAAATTTATTCTTTCTTCTATTTTTTGTCCGCGATCTCAAGAATGTCTGCAGGAAGCGTTATTCCGAGAGCAG
>UQOT01000009.1 GCA_900542675.1 uncultured Eubacteriales bacterium
CGCGATTAATCAAATCGGCTCTGAGCTTTCTGAAAAATACGGCATACCGTTTTTACCGTCGGATTTTAAGAAAAAAGAGGGATTTAAACAGTCAATTCTTCTTTCAAAAGAATACAATCTCTACCGCCAAAACTACTGCGGATGTGAATATTCAAAGCAGAACAATAAAAATTTTGTATAAAAATGTTTCATATGAAACAAAACTCGCCGTTTTGGGCGCGCTTAAATTGTTAATAGGCTTAGAATTTGTTGTTGCATTAAAATGTCGTGTGTAGGGAGCGTGACTCGGCGCTTCGTACTAAACCAATGGGATGCAGGAATCCTACATTATATGGCGCAAACCTTTAATTTACACGGAACGCCGGGGTCGTCGTTCCCTACACAAGTTTATGCTATTATTATTTAATAATCTCTACTCCACCCATATACGGAACAAGAATTTCGGGAATTGTGATGCTTCCGTCGGCATTCTGATAATTCTCAAGTATAGCCGCTGTGGTTCTGCCTATTGCAACGCCGCTGCCATTCAGTGTATGAACAAACTGAGCCTTGTCTTTGGGCGAATTCTTATACTTTATATTTGCTCTGCGCGCTTGGAAATCTTCAAAGTTTGAGCAGGAGGAAATTTCAACATACCTGCCATAGCTCGGCATCCAGACTTCTATGTCATATTTCATTGCCGCGGTAAATCCAAGGTCACCAATACAAATTTTTACGACTCTGTACGGCAGCTTGAGTCCCTGTAACACATATTCGGCTTCTCCTGTCAGCTTTTCAAGCTCATCATATGAATCCTCCGGCTTTGTAAACTTTACAAGCTCAACCTTGTTAAACTGATGCTGTCTTATAAGTCCTCTTGTATCTCTGCCGGCGCTGCCTGCTTCGGCTCTGAAACAAGCCGTATAAGCGCAGTAGCTGAGCGGAAGATCATCGCCGTTTAAAATTTCATCTCTGTGCATATTCGTAACCGGAACTTCGGCTGTTGGAACAAGAAAATAATCTGTATTTGCAACCTTAAATGCATCTTCTTCAAATTTCGGAAGCTGTCCCGTTCCAATCATACTGTTTCTGTGTACCATAAACGGCGGGAAAATTTCTTTGTATCCACGGCTTGTATGGGTATCAAGAAAATAGTTCATTATAGCTCTTTCAAGTCTTGCACCTAGGTCCTTGTATACGTGAAAACGCGCACCTGTAATTTTCGCTGCGGTTTCCGCGTCCAAAATATTAAGGTCTTTGCCCAAATCCCAATGCGCTTTAGGCTCAAAGTCGAATTTTGCCGGCTCCATAAACTTTCTTATCTCAACGTTATCCTCATCGGTATCACCGTCGGGAACCGTCTCGTTCGGAATATTCGGAATAGTATACATAAGCGTTTGAATTTTTTCATCAAGCACACGTATCTTTTCGTCGTCCTCTTTAATTGAGTCTGAAAGCTCCTTCATTTTTGCAAATATCTCTGTTGTGTCTTTTCCTTCTTTTTTAAGCTTCGGAATTTCTTTTGAAACCGAATTTTGCTGAGCCTTCTTCTGCTCCACATCAAACAAAATCTCGCGTCTTTCACTGTCAAGCTTTAAAATTGCGTCTATATCAACTACTTCTTTGCGCCTTGAAAGCGCCTTTTTTACCTTTTCCGGTTCGGTTCTTATTAATTTAATATCAAGCATTGTGTTACCCTCCTATTTATTACTGACTGATTTCAATTATTTTAACAAGCGCATCATAATACGCCTTTTGACTTTCATCAAACGCAGATGCGTCTATAGCTCCAATAGTTTGCTCAGCTCCGGCTTTATCACCGGCTTCAAGCATATTCCACACAGCGGTTAAAGAATTAAGCTGCGTCTTGTAAGCTTCATATTCTTCGCTTAACGGTTTTGTTTTTTCAAGCTCTTTGCTCAATTTATAGTTTTCATCTTTTAAAGTTACAAGCTCATTCTGAATACTTTCATTAGCCCGCTCTGTCTCCATTATCCTATTATCAATTTGTTCTTCACGGTCATCTGCCATTGCGGCAATCAAAATTACAATGATAACACAAATAATCATAATGACCGCGTAGTTCATAATATTATTTTTCTTTTTCGGATCTGTATTTTTTTTATCTGTTTTCAATATTTCACCTTCTTATTCAAAAATAAATAATATTTAGTATATTTAAAAGCAATATGCCTTAAAACTTAAAATTTATGGTTTAAAATCGTTTTTACACTTTAAATGACCTATATCATAACTATATAAAAAAATCATTAAATTAGCTATTGTTTTTTAAGTCAATTTTAAACGGTTATAACCAAAATTTTACAATTATTTTTTCAGTTCAAACAAAATTCTTTCCAAATCATCGCGTGAATAATACTCGATTTCTATTTTTCCCTTATTCGCACCTTCGGAAATTTTTACTTTTGTTCCATAGCGAGAACCAAGCTCGCTTTCAACCTCACTAAAATATTTTTTCATCATACCGCTTATATTTTGCTTATTTTTAGCCGGCTTTTTATTATTTAGCCCTGAAATAAGCGCTTCGACCTGCCGAACATTAAGACCATTTTCAATTACGGTTTTTGCAGTCTCAATTTGCTTTTCGTTATCGGTTATACCGAGAAGTGTTCGAGCGTGTCCCTGAGTGAGCTTTCCATCTATAACCATCTGCTTTACTTCTTTTGCAAGATTATTCAGCCGCAGTGAATTTGCAATTGCGCTTCGGCTCTTTCCTATACGTTTTGCCACGTCCTCCTGAGTCATATCACAGCTTTCAATCAGCCTTTTATAACCCTCGGCTTCCTCAATCGGATTTAAATCCTCACGCTGAAGATTTTCGATAAGGGCAAGCTCCATAACCTCGGTTTCGGTAAGCTCTCTTACAATACACGGCACTTCTTTAAGCTTAGCCGCTTTAGATGCCCTCCAGCGCCGCTCACCCGCGACAATAGTATATGTACCGCTTAAATTCGGTTTAACCAAAATCGGCTGAACCAAACCGTGCTGCTTTATCGACTCGCTTAATACTTCAAGCTTTTCTTTATCAAATTTCTTTCGCGGCTGATTTTTGTTAGGCTCAATGTCTCTTATTTTTATTATCTTAACAGCGTTTTCCTGTATAGCGTCATCATCTTCACCAAGCTGTGCTAAAATATCAAAGCTATCATCGGGCTCAATTCCGGCATTGTCCGCAAGCAGCGCATCAAGCCCTCTGCCGAGTCCTTTTTTATTTTTTTGAGCCATCTAATCACTTCCCCTTTTTATTTTTCTTCAAAACTTCATCTGCAAGGCTTTTATAGCACTTAGCACCCTTTGAATTTTTATCATATATAACCGCCGGCATACCGTAGCTCGGCGCTTCCGAAAGCCTTACATTCCTTGGAATAACCGTTTTAAATACAGTTGATGCAAAGTATTTTCTTACTTCTTCAACTACTTGAACCGAAAGGTTTGTCCGCCCGTCAAACATTGTAAGAAGAACGCCTTCAATCATTAAATTTTTATTAAGACTTTTCTTAACTCTCTTTATTGTTTTGGTAAGCTGTGACAATCCTTCAAGCGCGTAATATTCGCACTGGATAGGCATTATAACGCTGTCACACGCACAAAAAGCATTAAGAGTAATAAGTCCGAGCGACGGCGGACAATCTATAATAATAAAATCATAATCATCTTTAACACTGCTCAGCGCATTTTTAAGTCTATATTCACGGTTTTTCTTATCCGAAAGTTCAATATCTGCGGCTGCAAGGTTCATATCTCCTGCACATATATAAAGGTTATCATATTCTGTCTTTTTAATAACCTCTTCAATTGGCGTATCTCCTACTATAACATCATAGCTTGTATATTCTGCGCTTTCGGATTTAATTCCGAGTCCGCTTGTCGCATTAGCCTGAGGATCGGTATCAATAATCAGAACCTTTTTCTTTTTCATTCCGATACAAGCTCCGAGATTAACAGCGGTTGTTGTCTTACCGACACCGCCCTTTTGATTAGCTATTGCTATTACTTTTCCCATTTTTATACCATCCTTTTTCTGCTATAAACATTATTATAGCACATATTTCAGATTTTTCAATAGCCGCGTACAAAAATGTTTCATATGAAACATTAACAATTATTTTTTAACAGCCTCATAAAACTTTTTAAGTGCTTGCGACCTGTGACTGATTTTATTTTTTTCACTTTCAGGCATCTGCGCAAGGGATAATTCAAAATCCGGATAATAGAATATAGGATCATATCCAAATCCGTTGCTACCGAGCTTCTCATCTAATATATATCCGCTGCACTCGCCGCGAAAATACTTAATATTATCCGCTTTGTCAGCAAAAGCAATAACACATACAAAATGTGCGGTTCTTTTTTCATACGGTACATTTTTAAGCTCGTCTAAAAGCTTATCTATATTTTCACTGTCGGATGCGTTTTCTCCTGCAAACCGCGCCGTATGCACGCCCGGTCTGCCATCTAAATAATCAACACAAAGCCCGCTGTCATCGGCAATTGTCGGAAGTCCGGTTTCATTAAATACCGCTGCAGCCTTTTTAGCCGCGTTTTCTTCAAATGTATTGCCGTCCTCAATAATTTCAAAATTATCAAGACCCGCTTCACATAAAGTAATTATATCATAAAACTCACCAATAATACTTTTTATTTCCTTTGCTTTATGCATATTGTTACTCGCAAGAATAACACGTGGTTTTTTATTATTCAACTGATTTTCCTCCGTTCATTCTAAACAGCTTATTTGAAATTTCAACAAGTGTATCTATTTCTAATTTTTCTCCGCGAATATCCTGTTTAATCTTCATTTCGTTTAAAATTTCTAAAATATTCGATTTTTCAATATTTATATATGGACTTTTAGTCAGTGAATTAACTAGCGTCTTACGCCTTTGAGAAAATACTGACTTTATAATTTTAAAGAAAAAGTCTTTGCTTATAGGCTTGTACGGTAAATTTTCATACACTGAAAGCTTAATTACCGTCGAAGTAACCTTCGGCTGCGGAATAAAACAGTGCGGAGGCGCAGTACATATAATTTCAGGTTTTGAATAAAACCTGACTGCTACCGAAAGCGCGCCGTAATCCTTTCCGCCCGCGCCCGCAATCATACGCTCCGCTACTTCCTTTTGAACCATAAGTGTAAGTGATTTTACATTAAGACTGCTTTCCAAAAAACACATAATAACCGGCGTTGTAATGTAATACGGCAGATTTGCTACAACAGCAAATTCTTCGCCGCCGAACTCTTCATTCTGAATTTTTTCAAGGTCCGCTTTAAGCACATCGCACATTATAAGCTTAAAATTATCAAATTCAGACATTACATCATCAAGTACTGCGCGGAGTTTATTATCTATTTCTATAGAAATAACTTTTTTTGCACGGCGGCAGAGCTCATATGTCAGTGTTCCCGCGCCGGGACCCACTTCTATAACATTCGTATTTTTATCAATACCCGAACCCTCTACAATATTTTCAAGAACATTTTGGTCAATCAAAAAATTCTGCCCGAGACTCTTTGAAAATGAAAACCCGTGCTTGTTTAAAACTTTCAAAAGTCCAACCTGACCCGTTAAATCCATAAAAATACCCCTTTAATTATTGTATAAATTTCCAAATAGACGCATATAATAGTATTGTATCACAAAAATCCAAATAAAACAATGATAAGCCTAATAAATACAAAATTTTGAAAAAATTGAGTAAAGCTATTGACACATAAATATGAAAGTGTTATAATAATAAAGCTGTGTGAGTGATTTACGCCGGAGTGGCGGAACTGGCAGACGCCCGGGACTTAAAATCCCGTGGGATTAATTTCCCGTACCGGTTCGATTCCGGTCTCCGGCACCATACAGATTTAATATATCGCGGGGTGGAGCAGTTTGGTAGCTCGTCGGGCTCATAACCCGAAGGTCGTTGGTTCAAATCCGGCCCCCGCAACCATATCGAAGCAAAATGCATTTTGCTTCGATTTTTTATATTTATAATACAATATAAACATATTATATATTTTTTTTGATGAATATAATATATATTAGGTAATTTAAAGATGAATAATACTATTAAAATAAAAAAGAGAGGAGACGACGGATATAAAGTTATCTCCGTGAGAATAAAAAATATATTAAATAAAATTGATGCAGTAGCTGCAAAGAGCAATCATTCACGAAATAAACTTATAAATATTTTGCTTGAAAATTCAATAGAAAATGTTAAAATTGAAGAATAAATCATATTTACAAAGCTGACCTTATATGTTATAATTTTCACGAAATAAATCAAAATAAATTTATATGTTTTTATTGGAGTGATTAAATGCTTGAGCTTAAAAATATAACATGGAAAGCCGATAACAACAAAGAAATTATTAAGGACGTCAGTTTTTCTGTTCCTGACGGTAAGCTTATTGTTATTACCGGTCCCAACGGCGGCGGAAAGACTACCCTTGCAAAAATTATTGCAGGTATTGAAAGACAATCGTCCGGCTCAATATATTTTGACGGCAAAGATATTTCAAATTTAGATATAACAGAAAGAGCAAAAGCCGGGATAAGCTTTGCGTTTCAGCAGCCGGTCAGGTTTAAAGGCATAACCGTGCGCCGATTGCTTGAGCTTGCATCTGGCAAGGAATTAAACACAGGCGATATATGTGATCTTTTAGGTAAGGTCGGACTTTGCACATACGACTATATTGACCGCGAAATAAATTCATCGCTCTCGGGCGGAGAAATTAAGCGTATAGAAATTGCGAGCGTTTTAGCGCGCGATAAAAAGCTTACTATTTTTGACGAGCCTGAAGCAGGCATTGATTTATGGAGCTTTACCGGACTTATAAAAGTCTTTGAAGAGATGAAAAATAAGCATAACGGTACCCAAATTATAATTTCGCATCAGGAACGGATTTTGGAAATTGCCGATGAAATTATTGTAATAGCCGACGGAAAAGTCAGAATAAGCGGTACTCAAAAAGATATTATGCCTGTTCTCTTAAATGATGAACACGAAGTAAAATGTCCCGCAGGAAGGGAGGAAGCTTTGGTATGAACAGTATAACAGATAAGATTTTAAGAACAGTCTCTGATTTTACGGGCGAATTTAAAGGCGCGTATAATATCAGAGAAAACGGTGAATGCGCCGGCAGACAGTCGAGCGAAAATATAAAAATTGAGTCAAAAACCGATGCACCCGGTATTGTTATAAATATAAAAGAAAATACAAAAGGCGAAACCGTATATATTCCCGCCTGTGTAACACACGGAAATGTCGACGATTTGGTATATAATGATTTTTATGTAGGAAAAAATGCTGATGTTACCATTGTTGCAGGCTGCGGTGTGCATACCGACAGCGACGAAGATGCACGTCATAACGGAATACACAGATTTATTTTAGAAGAGGGCGCAAAAGTCTTATATAAAGAAAAACATATAGGTACAGGCAGCGGCACGGGCGCTAAAAAAATAGACCCTGTAACAGAGTGTGAGCTTAAAAAGAATTCTGTTCTTACGATGGATACAATTCAGATAAGCGGTGTTGACAAAACATACAGAAAAACCTCCGCAAAACTTGGCGACGGAGCTAAGCTTATTATAAACGAGCGTATAATGACCGACGGCGATGAGGTTGCCGATACCGATTTTACCGTCGAATTAAGCGGTGAAAATTCTGCCGCAGACGTTGTTTCACGTTCGGTTGCAAAGGGAAACTCACGTCAAAACTATAATTCTAACATAATTGGTAATAATAAATCCAAAGGACATACCGAATGCGATGCAATTTTAGTTGATTACGGAAAGGTTACTGCATCACCTATGCTTACAGCAAACAATCAAAATTCAGAGCTTATTCACGAAGCTGCAATAGGTAAAATTGCAGGAGAACAACTGCTTAAGCTTCAAACTTTGGGTTTAACCGAAAAAGAAGCTGAGCAAACAATAATAGACGGATTTATCGGAAGATAATATACAGCCTCCTTTTATAAGGGAGGCTATTTTAATGATATATAATAAATATATATTTTTTATTTTGATGTTGCTGCTGTTGGTACGGTGGAAAATGTATATAAGTGGTTTTGTTGCCTGTTTTTAATGCTATTGTAATATGTTTGTAATGTGTGTAAAGATAATTTAATATATTAACATTCCACACATATTTATATTGAGTAAAATTTTATACACAATTTATTAACAGTTTATAAAGGTTTAAAATGTTAAAAATGTGTAAAATTAGTGTTTCAAATCTTTTAAATAGTCAATAAGAAGTACAACTATCCAAAGTATGCCAAACATTCCGAGCCAGTAATATAAGTATTTGACAAGTGCGGCAAAATTAATCATCGAAAACGGAATTAATGCGGCAAACATTATAAGTGAAAGTATAGAACGTCTTAATTTTGTATTTGGATTAAAGTATGAGATTATTCCATAGCCCTCGGATACCGCGGTTGTAAAAATCGACATAATAAGACAGGCGGTATATATATGTGTAATATTTGAATTTATACCATCTGCCAGTTTTCTGAGCGGGAAACTTTCATACCAAATACTTGAAAAATTCATTCCGAGCGCAAACCATACAAGGAAAATCATAGCTCCGATAACAGCTCCGGCAATTATTGAGCTTACCAAAATAGTTCTTTGGCTGTTTAAATTTTTGGTAAGCGGCGATAAAACCGACGCCGCGGTTAAAGTATTATAGCTTACGTAGCATATTGAACATAAAATAATATTTCGGTTATTATCGGGTGACAATCCGATTAAAAAAGTTTGTTCAAATATACCTGATAATATCGAGCTAAGCGCTATAAAAATAATTACTGCGGTTATTATCGGAACCAAAACTATATTAATTACTGCAATTCCTTTAATATCGAATATAAATACGATGAAGCAGCCGAAAGCGAGAAATAGCGTACCGATTATTTTATATATATCGAATTCAGCATTTATTATTTCACCGCAGGATGAGAGCATAACTATCATACCGGCAAGCAAATCACAGAAAATAAGACACAAAAAAAAGCGTCTTAATATATTAAAAGATGAAAATACGTGGTTAACATAATCTTTAATTGTGTAGAGCTCATATTTCATTGATTTTTTCAAAATTACGTAACATATAAAAATAAATAATATACACGCAAGGCATACTCCGGTATAGTCCGTATTGGAGCAAAAATTAAAATATTCGCAAATTTCTCTGCCCGAAGCAAATCCTGCGCCTATAATAAGACCTATATATACAAAAATAATTTTTAAATAATTCATATATTCACCGGCTTATTTTGTGGTTTTTAAATTCAATATAACTATATATAGAGGACAAGCAATATTATGAATAAAATAATAAAAATTTTTATGAAAAAATATTGACACAGATGAAAAATTGTGCTATTATAATAACTACCTCTGAGCAGAGGTTTTATTTGTGTTGAGAATTTGAGGTGAGAAACTATGCAGACAAAGATTACATTGGCTTGCACGGAATGTAAGCAGAGAAATTATGATACGACTAAAAATAAGCAGAACTGCCCTGACAGACTTGAACTTAAAAAGTATTGCAGATTTTGCAGAAAGCACACTGTCCACAGAGAGACAAAGTAAAATTTGAGGTGTAAATTATGGAACAAACAAAACCGAGCTTCTTTAACAGAATAGCAAAGTATTTTAAAGAAGTTAAATCCGAGATGAAAAAGGTTGTATGGCCTGCTTTTTCAAAAGTAAGACAGAATACGCTTATCGTAATAGTATACGTTATTCTTGTCGGAATAGTTATCTGGGGACTTGATGCACTCTTTACTTGGGTTATGTCACTTATGATTAACAGATAATTAAGTCTATCAAAGGTGGTTTTTTATGTCGGAGAATAAAGCAAAATGGTATGTCGCCCATACATATTCGGGTTATGAGAATAAGGTAATGGACGATATTATGAAGACCACGGAAAACCGAGGTATGCAGGATATTATCCAGGATGTCAAGGTTCCTATGGAAGAAGTGGTCGAAATCAAGGATAATAAGAAAAAGGTTTCCGAGCGCAAAATATACCCAAGTTACGTTATGGTTAAAATGATTATGACGGATGAGAGCTGGTATGTTGTCAGAAACTGCCGCGGAGTTACCGGCTTTGTAGGCCCCGGTTCAAAACCTGTTCCTTTAACTCAGCAAGAGGTTGAGAATATGGGTCTTGAACATACTACGTTTAAGCTTGACTTCGGCGTAGGCGACAGCATAAGAGTTAAATATGGCGCACTGGAAGGTTTTTTAGGTGTAATCACTGAAATAAATATGGACAAGAAGAAGGTTAAGGCAAAGGTTTCGATGTTCGGCAGAGATACGGATGTTGAGCTTGAGTTTAATCAGATAGAGTCTATAGCATAATTTTGTTACCCACACGGATTAATTCCGTTTATATATATCGGCGTTTGCCGGTCTGTGGGAGGGGCTCAGCCCCGATAATACCACGTTTGTGAAACAAGGAGGTGTATGTAAAATGGCACAGAAGGTTACAGGTTACATTAAGCTGCAAATTCCTGCGGGTAAGGCTACTCCCGCGCCGCCGGTTGGTCCTGCACTTGGTCAGCACGGTGTAAACATTATGGATTTTACCAAGCAGTTTAATGAAAAGACAAAGAATGATATGGGTACGATTATTCCTGTCGTAATTACGGTATATCAGGACAGATCGTTCACTTTCGTTACAAAGACTCCGCCGGCTCCGGTTCTTATTAAAAAGGCCTGCGGTATTGACAAGGCTTCGGGCGTTCCGAATAAAACAAAGGTTGCTGAGCTTAAGAAGGCTGACCTTAAGGAAATCGCTGAGAAGAAGATGCAGGATTTAAACGCAGCTTCTCTTGAAACTGCAATGTCGATGATTGCCGGAACAGCTCGTTCTATGGGAATAACGGTTGAGGAGTAATTATCGGTTAGGCTAATTGCCGTGAATTAAGTGGGAGGAACACATCAAAGTGTTTTGCAAAACCACAACAGGAGGATTTATTAATGAAGAAAGGTAAAAAGTATCAGGACGCTGTAAAACTTATCGAAAAGGGTAAGCTTTACGATCCGGAAGAGGCGTTTCAGGTTGTCTGCAAGACAGCTACAGCTAAGTTTGATGAGACGATAGAACTTCACGCTAAGCTCGGTGTTGACTCAAGACACGCTGACCAGCAGGTAAGAGGCGCCGTTGTACTTCCTAACGGAACAGGTAAAAAGGTCAGAGTCCTTGTTTTTGCTCGCGATGACAAAGCAGAGGCTGCTAAGGCTGCCGGCGCTGATTATGTGGGCGCTGAGGATATGGCTCAGAAAATACAGACTGAGAATTGGTTCGATTTTGACGTTGTAATTGCAAGCCCGGATATGATGGGTGTTGTCGGCAGAATTGGTCGTGTGCTCGGTCCTAAGGGTCTTATGCCTAACCCGAAAGCAGGTACGGTTACACCCGATGTTGCCAAGGCTGTTGAAGAGGCTAAGGCAGGTAAGATTGAATACAGACTGGACAAGGCTAATATTATCCACTGTCCTATCGGTAAGGCTTCATTCGGTCCTGAAAAGCTTAATCAGAACTTTTCGGCGCTTATGTCGGCTATTATTAAGGCTAAGCCGGCTGCTGCCAAGGGAACTTATTTGCGTTCGGTTACCGTTGCTTCGACAATGGGCCCCGGCGTAAAGATTGCTTCAAACAGACTTGAAGCGTAATAAAAGCCAAACTAAGTATTGACATATAATAGGTTATGTGTTATAATTTATTATTGTCAAGTTAATAATTTGTAAAAACATCTTTAATATTCCGCAGACAGCCGGTTGATTGCTTAAAGCAATTCGTAAATCCTGCCGAGGAAGATAGATTTCATAATATAATTATGATTTTATATCCCTCGTGTTCTGCGAGGGATTTTTTACGGAAGGAGGATATAAAATTGCCAAGTGAAAAAGTTTTAGAAAATAAAAAGGCTATGGTAGCTCAGCTTGTTGAGAGACTCAAGAACGCTCAGGCAGGTGTCCTTGCGGACTACAGAGGTCTGACGGTTGAAGAGGATACCAACTTAAGACGCAAGCTCCGTGAGGCAGGCGTTGAATATACTGTTATGAAGAACAGCATCATTCGTTTTGCTGCACGTGAAGTTGGTCTTGAAGGACTTGAAGATATTCTTGAAGGTCCGACAGCTATCGCAACAAGCACTGACGACGTTATTTCACCGGCTAAGGTTTTAAACGACTTTGCTAAGGATAACGAAGCTATGGAGATAAAGGGCGGATTTGTTGAAGGCAACGTAATCACCGTTGATGAGGTTAAGCAGTACGCTTCAATCCCGTCGAAGGAAGTTCTTATCTCGAAGATGCTTGGTTCTCTGCAGTCGCCTATCGGCGCACTTGCTCGTACACTTCAGGCTATTGTTGATAACGAAGCTGTACCGGGTCAGGCAAAGGCTGAGGAAGAAGCGGCACCGGCTGCTGAGGAAGCGCCGGCAGAGGCTCCCGCTGAGGAAGCTGCACCTGCAGCAGAAGAGGCTCCGGCAGAAGCTCCCGCTGAGGAAGCACCGGCTGCTGAATAATTTTACATTATTTAGTTTCAATTTTGTTAAATATTAAGTAATTTTAAAGAAAACGGAGGAAAATTAAAATGGCAGATGTAACAAAAATTCTTGATGAAATAAAAGAACTTACACTTATGGAAGTAAACGACCTCGTTAAGGCTCTTGAGGAAGAGTTTGGCGTAAGCGCAGCTGCTCCGGTTATGGTTGCAGGTGCAGTAGGCGGCGGTGACGCAGGCGCAGCTGAGAAGTCAGAGTTTGACGTAATCCTCGCTGGTGCAGGCGCTCAGAAGATTAAGGTTATCAAGGTTGTTCGTGAGATCACAGGTCTCGGTCTTGCTGAGGCTAAGGCTCTCGTTGACGGCGCACCGAAGCCGGTTAAGGAAGGCGCAGCTAAGGAAGAAGCTGAAGAGATTAAGACAAAGCTCGAAGAAGTTGGCGCACAGGTTGAACTTAAGTAGTTTAAGCTTGAATTTATCACTAAAAGCCGCGGATTTCCGCGGCTTTTGTAATTTAAAGGAGCATATATGAAAATAGTACTTCAAAGAGTAACTAAGGCATCCGTCACAGCAGACGAAAAAACAGTTGGCAGTATAGGCCGCGGCTTATTAATACTTCTCGGCATAGCAGACGGCGATACAAAAGAAGATATAGAAAAAGCCGTTCAAAAGATATCAAAGCTCAGAATATTTGCCGACAAAGACGGAAAGACAAATCTTTCAGTAAACGATATTGACGGCGAAATTCTTGTTGTATCGCAGTTTACACTGTATGCCGACTGTCGAAAGGGCAACAGACCGAGTTTTATCGGCGCGGGCAAACCCGATTTTGCAAATGAAATGTATGAGTACTTTTTAAAATACGCAAAAAGCTATTTTAATAAAGTCGAACACGGCATTTTCGGCGCCGATATGAAAGTCAGTCTTGTAAATGACGGTCCGTTTACAATTATATTGTAAGCTTTAGTCAAAATCCATCGCAAGCGATATCCGATTTTTATTTTTATCAACAAATAATAATTTTAACTTTTACAATATCCCCGATTGACACAATGTCAGTCGGGTGTTTTACATATATTTTGTTAAATCCACGTTATTTTCTGTACAATATTTAAGCATAGCTAAAAATAATTTGTTTTTGCTTGGGCAATTGTTCTGCTCCATATATTTTAGCATATTAGGCGTGTCCTCTTTTCTTATACGACACGAAAATTTGTCATACGTTTTCTTTTCATATTTTGCATTAGCTTTCTTTTTTGCTTCAGATACCATATTTGACCTCTCCTTTGGTAATATTATATAAATATAGTACAACGCATCCATTTATTATTGTATATAAATTTACAATAATACTATTGATAAATATATGTAAGCGTTGTATAATATTATTGTAAAAACGCAAGCTGGAATCCGGTTACAAAAAAAGCCAAGCCTGCGGTAAAAGTTTTTTACAACGCAACAGGCGGGCGGATAATATCCGCCCCTACGGTATGTGTCGCCAAACGAGTAGGTTTGCACCCAAAAAGCCACCTCCCGCACAGGCGGCTTTTGTGACGCCTATTCCATTACAGTCCGAGTTTGTCAAAGGCGGAGGCGAAGGGGTTGTTCGATGCTTCTTCGCTGTTCTTTTTGTTCTGGTTTCTGAGGTAATTTTGTACGTCGCGTTTTGATGCGCCGCCGGCGGCTTTGCGCTCCTTAAATGCGTTGTACTTCTCACGGTAGCCGCAGGAGCAGTAAAAGCTCTTCTTTTCACCATCGCCGCGCAGATCCATTTTCTTATGGCATTCGGGACAGCGGGCATTTGTGATTATGCTGACGTTTTGCCTGTAGCCGCATTCCCTGTCCTGACATACAAGCATCTTTCCCTTTTTGCCGTTTACTTCAAGCAAAAACTTACCGCACTCAGGGCAGACTTTTCGCGTTATATTATCGTGGCGGTATGTGTCGGTACTGTTTTTGACCGTCTTAACCAAATCCGAGGTATATTTTTCAATCCGCTTGATAAAATCTGATTTTTTAAGCTTTCCGTCGGCGATTTTTTCAAGCTCCTGCTCCCACTTTGCGGTCAGGACCGGCTCTTTAAGGTCGGGCGGAACTATGTCTATAAGCTGAATACCTTTTGACGTCGGAACAATGCTGCTGCCTTGCTTTTCAACATAGAACGCCGAGTAAAGCTTTTCGATTATGTCCGCGCGTGTCGCGGGCGTGCCGAGTCCGCCGCCCAAATACTCCTTCATATTTTTGTTTTCGACAAATCTCGCGGGATTTTCCATAGCGGATAAGAGTGTCGCCTCGGTATATCTTGCGGGCGGCTTTGTCTTTCCTTGCTTTATAAATACGTTCTTGCAGCTAAAGCTGTCACTGTAGTCCATTTTCGGCATACTCTGCTTTCGCTCAACCTGAATTTCACTTATATCGTCATCATCGAGCGAAAATTCATTGTTATAAGCAATTTTCCAGCCGCTGCTAACCGTCTCTTTTCCCGACGCGGTGAATTTTTCGCCCTCACATTCAAACTGCGCCTTTATCTGATTGTATTTATACGGCGGAAGAAAGCAGGCTAAAAAGCGTTTTACCACCAAATCGTAAATCCGTTTTTCCTCGGTTCCGAGTGCGGAGTACATTATTTTCTCCTCAGTCGGGATTATCGCGTGATGGTCGGAGACCTTCGCATTGTTTACGCAAGCTTTGGCGATAGTCAATCTTTTCTTTGCGATATCCTGTGCCAGAGCCTTGCTGTCGCCGTTTATTGCACGCAGTCTTTCGCTTAGTGTCGGCACGATATCGCTTGTAAGATAGCGTGAGTCGGTTCTCGGATAGGTCAGCGCCTTGTGCTGCTCATACAGCTTCTGCATTATATTAAGCGTCTGCTTCGGCGAATATCCGTATAGCTTGTTCGCGTCGCGCTGAAGCTCAGTAAGGTCGTAGAGCATAGGTGCGTGCGTTTGCTTCTCCTGCGTATGCTTTGACACAAGCTTAAACGGCTTGCCCTTGACTTTTTTTGATATCTCCTCTGCTTTTTCACGGTTGAAGGTTGAGCCGCTGCCGTTTTTGTCGCGCCACGCAACGAACAGCTTGCCTATATCGGCCTCCACCGTATAATAATCCTTAGGTACAAACGCGCGTATTTCCTTCTCGCGTCTGACCATAAGCGCGAGAGTCGGTGTTTGAACTCTGCCCGCCGATAGCTGAGCGTTGAACTTGCAGGTCAGCGCGCGCGTAACGTTAAGCCCGACAAGCCAGTCCGCCTCCGCGCGTGCCTGCGCCGCCATATAGAGATTTGCGTATTCCTTTCCGTCCTTTAGTTTTTTAAAGCCCTCGCGTATCGCTCGGTCGGTCTGTGACGAAATCCATAGACGCTTTATCGGCTTATGAACGCCGCTTTTTGCGATAATCCACCGTGCCACAAGCTCACCTTCGCGCCCCGCATCGGTCGCTATTATAATTGATGAAACTTCTGAATTTCTAAGGCATTTTTTAACCGCATTATATTGTTTTGAGGTCTGACGTATAACTTCAAGCTTCATCGGACTTGGCAGCATCGGCAGGGTTTCAAGATTCCAGGTCTTGTACTCATCGCCGTAAGCTTCGGGGTCCGAGAGCGTTACAAGGTGCCCGAGCGCCCACGTTACAATATATTTATCACCTATAAGACAGCCGTCGCCCTTTCTCTTGCAGCCGAGAACACGGGCAAGCTCGCGTCCGACAGAAGGCTTTTCTGCCAAAACCAATATTTTCGACATATTTTAACCCCATTTTATAATTTAATATTAAATAGTATAACATAAAGACATAAATAAAGCAATTACATATTGATTTACTCTTTTTGTTGTGGTAAAATATTTGCTGAAAAATAGGATACTTTCATATCTGTATATTTGAAATTTTATATGCGTGTGAAACGGAGATTATTATGGAAATTATTATAACAGGCTGCGGAAAGGTCGGCACGGCTCTTGCAAGCAAGCTGATTGACGAGGGGCATAATATTACAGTAATAGACACAAACCCTAGTAAAATTCAGCGTATAACAGAGGACTTTGACGTTATGGGTATAGTCGGAAACGGTTCGTCGCTAAGTGTTCTCAGTGAGGCGAATATAGAAAATGCCGATGTGTTTATTGCCGTTACGGGTTCGGATGAACTTAATCTTCTTTGCTGTTTGTTTGCAAGAAACAGCAGCGGCGGATGTGACACGATTGCGCGTGTCCGCAATCCAATCTACAGCCGTGAGATAGAGATGATAAAGGAACAGCTCGGAATTTCGACAATAATTAATCCTGAGCTTGCGTCTGCGCGTGAGATTTCACGTTTGCTTCGATTTCCGGCGGCAAGCAAGATTGACACATTCGCAGGCGGCAGAGTTCAGCTTATAAAATTCGAGCTGACAAGTTCAAACCCCCTTGTCGGAATGATGCTTAAGGATATTCCGTCAAAGTTTGGTCAGGACACGCTGATTTGTGCGGTTGAGCGCGGCCATGAGGTTATTATTCCCGACGGAAACTTTGCACTTTGGGGCAGTGATATTGTGACTATACTTGCGGCTCCCGATAAAGCAGCGGCGTTTTTCAAAAAGCTTAAAATGCCGATTAAGCCGGTCAAGAGTGCAATCATTGTCGGCGGCGGAAGTCTGTGCTATTACCTTGCAAGGGATTTGATTGACAAAAATATTAACGTGAGGATAATTGAGCAGAACTCCGACAGATGCGCGTTTTTAGCCGAGCTTCTGCCCGATGCCGATGTAATACAGGGTGACGGAACCGACCGACATCTATTGATGGCGGAGGGGCTTAAAGAAACCGAGGCGTTTGTCGCCTTAACCGGCATAGATGAAGAAAATATTCTTATGTCGATGTTCTCCAAAAAGCACAGCTGCGCAAAGCTTGTCACAAAGGTTAATCGTTTTGAATTTGACGATATTTTGGACGGGATTGATATAGGAAGCATAATATATCCTAAGTATATTACCTGTGACTTTATCGTACAGCACGTTCGTGCTCTGCGTAATAAATCGGGCAGCAGTATAAAAACGCTGTATCGGATTTTGGACGACCGCGTTGAGGCGCTTGAATTTACCGTTCAGGAAAACTCAAAGATTACGGGTATTCCGCTGTCGGAGCTTAAAATAAGGCAGCATATGCTCATTTGCTGTATAGCACGCGGTGATAGAATTATAATTCCGCGCGGCAGTGATATGCTGCACCCGGGGGATAATGTTATAGTGGTTACTCTTGATAAAGGACTTCACGATGTACGCGAAATTCTTGCGCGGTGATTTAAGGTTTCGGGGAGATTATGTATGAATGTTTTAATGGTATTTTATGTGCTCGGCTGGATTATGCTGTGCGAGGGCGCACTGCTGCTCCTGCCGCTCGGCGTTTCTCTGATTTACGGTGAATATTCTTCCGTTCCCGCATTTGTTATAACGATTGCGGTATGCTCGGTTTTGGGCTTTTTATTAACTGTAAGAAAGCCAAAGGACACGGTTATGCGCCTTAGAGAAGGGTTTGCGGTAACTGCTCTCAGCTGGCTTGTTATGAGTATAATGGGCGCGCTGCCGTTTATGCTGGCGGGGGTCATAACCGACCCTATTTCAGCGCTGTTTGAAACGGTGTCGGGCTTTACCACAACGGGCGCGAGCATTTTAAACGATGTCGAAAGCCTGCCGAAGGGAATTTTGTTTTGGCGCAGCTTTACGCATTGGATAGGCGGTATGGGCGTGCTTGTGTTCCTGCTTGCGATAAAGCCGCTTACGGGACGGCACGGCGGCTCAAACGTAAATCTGATGAAGGCGGAAAGCCCCGGCCCGCAGGTCGGTAAGCTGGTGCCTAAGATACAGTCTACAGCGCGTATTTTATACGGGATTTATATCGTGATGACGGTGCTTCAGATAATACTTCTGCTCATTGGCAGAATGCCGCTGTTTGACGCAGTAACAACCGCGTTCGGTACGGCGGGCACCGGTGGATTTGGTATAAAGAACGACAGTATCGCCGGGTATTCGTATTATATTCAGATAGTAGTTACGATATTTATGATTTTGTTCGGCGTAAACTTCACGTTCTATTTTCTTATGCTAAAGCGTAAGTTTCTACGTGCGGCGGTTATGGAGGAGGTGCGCTGGTACATCGCGATTATCCTCTTAGCAACGGTAATTATTACGGTTAATATAAAAGGTCTGTATCCGAGTATAGGTCTTGCTTTTCAGCAAGCGGCGTTTCAGGTCGGTTCGATTATTACAACGACGGGTTTTGCGACAACCGACTTTGACCTTTGGCCTCAGGTATCAAAGACCATTTTGGTTATGCTGATGTTTATCGGCGCATGCGCGGGCAGTACGGGCGGCGGCGTAAAGGTTTCAAGGGTAGTAATTTTGTTTAAGACCGTTCGTAAGGAACTCAAGCAGCTTCTGCACCCGCAGAGCGTAGCCAAAGTTACGCTTGACAAAAAGGTAGTGCCGCATGAGGTTGTGCGCGCGACGAACGTTTTTATGGTGACGTATGTGCTGATTTTCTCAATGTCGATATTGCTTATCGGTTTTGATAATCATGATCTTATAACCAATTTTACGGCAGTCGCGGCAACGCTTAACAATATCGGACCGGGACTTCAGATGGTAGGACCGACTCAAAACTTTGGGCTGTTCTCGGGCGGCGCAAAGCTTGTACTCATATTTGATATGCTTGCCGGCAGACTGGAACTATTTCCGCTGCTTCTGCTGTTCAAGCCCGAAACGTGGAAGAAATTTTAAAAAACATATATTTTAATTTAGGGAGAATTTTTATGAAAATTCTAAAAAGACTTATTGCATATTTTACAGCGATAATGGTTTTATCGGCTGTTTTTGTATCCTCTGCCTTTGCAGAGGATATTAAAATAATCCTTGACAAAATATTTAAATGTGTGTATAATATTATAGAGTTTAGTTTAGATGAGCTGAGATATCAGATGAGAAAGATTAGTGGATTGAAATAGTATCCACGGCGGCCCCCGTTTTTGGGTCATATTAATTAAATATTGATATCACAGCCTACTCGTTAATTTTTAAAGAGGAGGCTTTTTTATGTTTTATCCTAAGTTTAATTCTGTTCTGCGTTATGCGAAAGACGGATATAATTTAATTCCGCTGACGCTGTCGGTACTTGCCGATATGGATACGCCTATTTCGGCTTTCCGTAAGCTTGAGACAGAAAAATTTTGTTTTTTGCTCGAGTCGGTTGAGGGTAATGAAATGACCAACCGATACTCGTTTATCGGTAGAAATCCGTTTCTTGTTATAAAGGCCTGCGGCACCGGAGCGACTGTCACCGACTACAACGGCGCTGCCGAGAAATTTTCGGGCAATCCTATGGAGGTATTAAGGCGGTATTGTGAAAAGTATAAATCGCCGTCAGTCGAAGGCTTGCCGGGCTTTAATGCGGGAGCTGTCGGCTGTTTCGCATATGACACAGTGAGGTATTCCGAGAATTTGCCGAATGTTCCCGAAGATGATTTAAACCAGCCCGATATGCATTTTATGTTCACAGACGAGATAATCGCTTTCGATAACAAAGCGAAAAAGCTAATCCTTATTGTAAACATTCACGCGGACGAAAACGATACCGAGGAAGTGCTGCGCCAAAAGTACGACAGTGCGGCAGAACAGCTTATAAAGATAAAGTCAGAGCTTGACGCGCCGTATATTCCAAAGCCGAAGCGGATAAACGCGCACCGCTCAAGCTCAAAGCCGAAGTCAAATATAGGGCGTGAAAAATTCTGCGAAAACGTCAGGCGGGCGAAGGAATATATCAAAAACGGCGATATATTTCAGGTCGTGCTGTCACAGAGGTTTGAGATAGAGAGCTACAGCGACCCGTTCAACGCCTACCGCGCGATACGCGTTATCAATCCGTCACCGTATATGTATTATTTAAAATTTGACACCTGCAGTATTGCGGGCGCATCGCCCGAAATGCTCGTTCGGGTTGAGGACGGAAATATTTATAACAGTCCGATTGCCGGTTCAAGACCGAGGGGCAAAACGCCTGAGGAGGATGGTCAGAACGAGTTTGACTTAATCGCCGACCCAAAGGAAAACGCCGAGCATATGATGCTTGTAGACCTTGGCAGAAACGACGTCGGCAAGGTGAGCGAGTTCGGCAGTGTCGAAGTCACAAGGCTTAAATATATCCAGCGTTTTTCACATATTATGCATATGACGTCGGACGTGCGCGGCAGGCTCAGGAAAGATAAAAGCCCATTTGACGCGCTTATGTCGGTGCTTCCTGCGGGTACGCTCTCGGGCGCGCCGAAGGTTCGGGCAATGGAGATTATAGATGAGCTTGAGACTGTAAGGCGCGGCTTCTACGGCGGCGCGATTGGGTATATCAGCTTTACGGGCAGCCTTGACTCGTGTATCACTATCCGAACCGCGCTGTTTAAGGATAATAAAGCTTATGTTCAGGCGGGAGCGGGAATAGTCTACGACTCGGTACCCGAGACCGAATACACAGAGACGGTAAACAAAGCAATGGCGATGATAAAGGCGATAGAAAGGGCAGGTGATATGTAATGATTTTGCTTATAGATAACTATGACTCGTTTACATACAACCTGTATCAATATGTAGGTACGATAAACCCCGATATATATGTTGTAAGAAACGACAAAATAACAATTTCCGAAATACGGGAGCTTAGACCGAGCCATATTATATTGTCACCCGGCCCGAAAGCGCCTAAGGACGCGGGTATAACGGTTGATGTGATAAGAAAGTTAAACACCGAGGTTCCGATACTCGGTATCTGCCTCGGACATCAGTCGATAGGCGAGGCTTTCGGCGGCAAAACGGTTCACGCGCCGGTTTTGGTTCACGGCAAGGCGGAGGATATTAAGATAACCGACAACAGCTCTGCAATCTTTAAGAATATAAGAGGTTCGTTTCGGGCTGCACGGTACCATTCGCTGATGACTGACCCCGCTGCTCTGCCCGGCTGCATCAAGGTCACGGCAATAAGCGGTGACGGCGTAATAATGGCAATGGAGCATAAAACCGCACCGACCTTCGGGCTTCAATTCCATCCCGAGTCGATAATGACACCGGACGGAATGACAATGCTTGAAAATTTTCTAAAAATACAGATTGGAGGATACTAGAAATGATTGAAAAATATATAATAAAATTAGCAGAAAACCGGGATTTAACATTTGAAGAAGCAAGCGAAGCAATGGACGAAATATTGGAAGGCGGCGCAACGCCTGTGCAGATTGCTGCATATCTTACCGCTTTGCGTATGAAGGGCGAAACTATCAGCGAAATAAGCGGCAGTGCGGCGATGATGAACAGTAAGGCAATAGGCATAAGACCTGACGTTTCAGATTATGTTGACTGTGTAGGTACAGGCGGCGACGGCTCAAATACTTTTAATATTTCGACCACCGCAGCGTTTGTAATCTCAGGGGCGGGGGCTAAAACCGCCAAGCACGGCAACCGCGCAGTGTCGAGCAAATGCGGCAGCGCGGACGTTTTGGAGGAATTGGGCGTTAATATTATGCTCACGCCGGAGCAGGTTAAAGAATGCGTTGAAAAGATAGGCATAGGCTTTATGTTCGCAAGGACGATGCACCCGCATATGAAAACGGTGTCGGGCGTGCGGGCAGAGCTTAAAATGCGCACAATATTCAATATTTTAGGTCCGCTCTCCAACCCGTCAAACGCAAAGCATCAGGTAATCGGCGTGTTTGACCCGGAAATGACTCACACACTTGCAGAGGTTATGCGGAATTTGGGCGTGACCGCCGGTATGTCGGTTTGCGGTGTGGATAATCATATGGATGAGCTCTCGACTTTAGGCAGTACAAAGATTTCGGAGATAAAGGACGGAGCGGTTTTAGACTACTTCATAACGCCCGAGGAAATGGGGCTTAAAAGAGCAAAACCTGAGGACATAGCGGGCGGAAGTATTAAAGAGAATTCCAAGATAACGCTTGATATATTGAGCGGTGAAAAGGGCGCAAAACGCGATATAGTAGTATTAAATGCCGGCGCCGCGATATATACGACAGGACTAACAAAAACAATCGAGCAAGGCGTAAGACTCGCCGAAGCCGCAATAGATAACGGCTCCGCTATGAAAAAGCTTGAGGAATTAAAAGAAATAACGAACGCGTAATAGGCGCACGGGCGGGGAGCTGGCACGCAGAGCGGGACTGAGGGGGTTCAGAATGCGCCAAATAATAAAATTTGGCATTTTAACATTAATATGCACTACCCTGTGTATAGTGAGCGCCGAGGTCGTCGTTCCCTACAAACCTAATCCCTACGCTCAGGAGAACATAAAATGAATATACTTGAAAAAATAACAGCAAAAAAGAAATTATATTTAGAAAACACAAAGCAGAAAGTATCATACAAGATCCTGCGTGAGAATGTAGAGAAATCGTTCGGAAAGCGCACGGTTATTGATTTTTACTCCGCGCTTAAGGATTACGAAAAAATTTCGATTATCGCCGAGGTAAAAAAGGCGTCTCCGTCAAAGGGGATTATTCGCCCGGATATGAACCACACCGAGGTTGCGCGCGAGTACCTTAAATCTGACGTGCAGGCAATGTCAGTGTTGACCGAGACCGATTTCTTTCTGGGAAAGCCCGAGTTCTTAAGCGATATCAGAAAAATCAGCAATATTCCGCTGCTGCGTAAGGATTTTATAATCGACGACTACCAGATTTACGAGGCGTATCTGCTCGGCGCGGACGCAATTTTGCTTATTGCCGCAATTTTAGACGACCGCACTATGGCGGAATTTAAGTCTGCGGCGGGGTCGCTCGGGCTTAAATGTCTTGTCGAGGTTCATGAAAGCGAGGAATTAAAACGTGCCCAGAATATCGGCGCGGAGATACTCGGTGTTAACAACCGCAATCTTAAGACGTTCGATGTCAGCCTTAATACGAGCGAAAAATTATTCGCTGAAATCGAGGATATGAATAATAAGGTTATCGTATCTGAGAGCGGAATAAAGACCGCTGCGGACCTAAAATATCTCCAAAGTATCGGCGCTGACGCGGCGCTCATCGGTGAGACGTTTGTGCGTGAGAAAAGTGTGTCGGGCGCGGTGAGTAAAATCCGCGGATATTAAAATATTGACGAAAACCGCCGTACGGTGTATAATAGAAAGGTCAGGGATTAAACAGGTTCCGGCAAAGGAAAGTGAAAAATGCAGGAAACAAAAATAAAAATTTGTGGGCTGTACCGCTGTGCTGATATTGAATATGTCAACCGCGCGATGCCCGACTATGCGGGATTTATATTTTATTCGAGGAGCTACCGTTACGTCAGCACGTATTTTGCGGCTGAGCTAATCGGGCGGCTTAACAAAAATATCAAAGCGGTCGGGGTGTTTGTAAATACCAAGCCCGAAAAGATTGCGAAAATTGCCGAAAATGCGGGGCTTGATATAATACAGCTCCACGGCGATGAGACAAATGCCGAGATTGACGAGGTACGCAGGCTGTGCGGCGGCATATCCGAGGTGTGGAAGGCGGTCAGGATAAAAGACAGCTTCAGCGCGGATATGCTTAAAAATATAAGCCACGCAGACAAGTTTTTGGCGGATACATATGTCGAGGGCTACGGCGGGCGCGGCAAAAAGTTTGACATTCGTCTTATAAAAAGCATTTCGCGCGAAAAGCTGATAGTTGCGGGCGGAATTAATATATCGAATATAAAATCCGTGATAGATACGCTCGGTCCGTATGCGGTTGATATAAGCTCGGGAGTCGAGACAAACGGCGTCAAGGACAGAGATAAGATTTTAGATTTAGTTAACTTAGTAAGACAGAGATAGTTTTTTGAAAGGAATTTTAGTATATGCAAAACAACAAACCCGGCAGATTTGGGCTCTACGGCGGGCAGTATGCCCCCGAGACCTTGATGTTTGCCTTAGATGAGCTTGATGCGGCATACAAGAAATATAAGGACGATCCGGATTTTAAGCGGGAGCTTAAGTATTATTTAAACGAATACGCGGGCAGACCGTCGCGGCTTTACTATGCGGAGCAGATGACGAAGGATTTGGGCGGCGCCAAGGTCTACTTAAAGCGCGAGGACTTAAATCATACCGGAGCGCACAAGATAAATAACGTGTTGGGTCAGGTGCTGCTTGCCAAGCGTATGGGAAAGAAGAAAATCATCGCCGAAACCGGAGCCGGACAGCACGGCGTTGCGTCGGCAACCGCTGCGGCATTGTTCGGTCTCGAGTGCGAGGTTTATATGGGTAAGGAGGACATAAAGCGCCAGGAGCTTAACGTATTCCGTATGGAGCTTTTGGGCGCGGGTGTTCACCCTGTCACTTCGGGTACTATGGTGCTCAAGGATGCGTGCAGTGAAGCTATGCGTGCGTGGGCTGCACACGCCGACGATACATTCTATGTTCTCGGCTCGGCAGTCGGCCCGCACCCGTATCCGACAATAGTACGCGATTTTCAGCGTGTAATCGGCAGTGAGATTAAAGAACAGCTTATGGAAAAAGAGGGAAAGCTTCCAAATGCTGTGTTCGCCTGTGTGGGCGGCGGAAGCAACGCAATCGGTACCTTCTATGATTTTATAGACGACAAGGACGTGCGCCTTATCGGAGCGGAAGCGGCTGGTGACGGAGTTGAAACAGAGCGTCACGCGGCGACAGTATCACGCGGCAATGTGGGTGTACTGCACGGTATGAAGTCGCTGTTTCTTCAGGACAACCGCGGCGGAATTATGGAGGTTTATTCCATATCAGCAGGGCTTGACTACCCCGGAATAGGACCCGAGCACGCGTATTTGAATGATATGGGGCGCGCCGAGTATTATCCGATAACCGACAAAGAAGCGGTTGACGCGTTTTGTTATCTCTCAAGAACCGAGGGCATTATTCCTGCGATTGAGAGCTCTCACGCGGTGGCTCAGGCGCTTAAAATGATACCTAAGATGGGCAAAGACGAGATTGCCGTCATCACAATTTCCGGCAGAGGCGACAAGGACGTAAAGTCGGTTGCCCGTTATATGGGGGTGGAAATCAATGACTGATAACAGAATAGATTTATGCTTTAAAAAGCTGCGTGAGAATAATCAAAAGGCGCTTATTACCTTTATAACAATGGGCGACCCGGATATTGAAACCTCAAAAGAATTGGTTCTTCAAATGGAAAAGAGCGGCGCGAGCCTTATTGAGCTCGGCGTTCCGTTTTCAGACCCGATGGCGGAAGGTCCCGTTATACAGGAGGCAAACGTCCGCGCACTTAAAAACGATATTAATTTAGACAAAATATTCGACGCGGTAAGCGATTTGCGAAATAAAACTCAGATACCGCTTGTGTATTTGATGTATTATAACTCGCTTTTGACATACGGTATAGAAAAGTTTTTCACCCGCTGCTCAGAGTGCGGAGTGGACGGCGTGATTATTCCCGACCTCCCGTTTGAGGAGAGCGGCGAAATTTATGATTATACCGTAAAATACGGCGTTTATCAGATATCTATGGTGTCGCCCACATCATCAGACGAGCGAATGAAAAAGATATGCACCGGGGCTAACGGCTTTTTATATTGCGTATCGTCTCTCGGCGTGACGGGCGTAAGAGAAGGATTTTCAACAGATTTTGATAATATGTTTAATAGGTTAAGCAGTTTTTCCGATATCCCGAAGTGTATAGGCTTCGGCATATCAAAGCCTGAGCATATCAGCACGCTGAAGCACTACTGCGACGGTTTAATTGTCGGCAGCGCAATAGTAAGACAGGTAGAAAGCGGCAAAACCCCGCAGGAAAAAATCACAAATGTCAGCGCAAAAACAAAAGAGCTCGCCGCCGCACTCTAATATAAAATGCAAGCGGTAATTCAGGTGATAAGTCTATCATTGCAAAAAAGTGCAAACCCCGGTAGGAATGGGCATTTGCGCCAAAGTATATGGGAAAGGCGCAATACATACTATATTCATTAAAATATTCGTAGGGAACGACGACTTCGGCGTTCCGTGCCAAACCAATGTGAGGCGTTAGTCCCGTATTATATAGCGCCAACCGTTACCGTGCACGGAGCGCCGAAATGCATATTCATATGAAAGGCATTGCATACGATAGTATACAATCGCTATTGTCTGCCAACACACTGCGTTTGCGGCCACGGTCGATACTTCCTACAAACCTAATCCCTAACTTTACCGACATTTAACTTTACATATTTAATAAAAGAGCGTATAATATATTTATACCACGCAAAAGGAGTATGATTTATATGGGCGACGGCAATAAGCGTGATTATAAATATATGCAAAACCGCGAGCTGTCGTGGCTGCGTTTTAACGAGCGTGTGCTTGATGAGGCGGTTTGTCCTGAGGTGCCGCTGTATGAGCGGCTTAAATTTATTGCTATATTCGTAAGCAATCTTGACGAATTCTTTATGGTCAGGGTCGGCAGCCTTTTTGACCTTGCCATTGCGGACAAAAAGGCGATAGACAGCAAGACCGGTATGACGCCCAGGGAGCAGCTCTCAAAAATCTATGGCGCTGTATCTCCGCTCTATAAATTAAAGGATAATATTTATAAAGAGGTTAACAAAAGCCTTAAAAGATATAATATATATCACTTAACGCAGAAGGATTTGACCGCGGACGAGGTCAAGTTCGTCCGCGATTATTTTGTAAGCTACATTCAGCCGATACTTTCGCCGCAGCTGTTGGACGAACATCACCCGTTTCCGTTCATCGCGTCAAAGCAGATGTGCGCAGTGTGCAAAATAAAGCACAAAAAGGCGGAATACATCGGCATTGTCACGGTTCCGCCGAGCCTGCCGCCCGTGCTGTATATGCCCGGCAGCGAAATCAGGTATATCCACATCGAGGACATAATTTGTATGTACCTTGAGAGTGTGTTTGAAGGCTATGAAATAAGCGATAAAAACGTGTTCTGCGCGACAAGGAACGCGGACATCAACCCCGACGATGAGGCGTACGAGGTAAACGAAGATTTTCGCAGCAAAATGAAAAAAATGCTCAAAAAGCGCAAGAGGCTTGCCGTGGTGCGTATTGAGGCAGCCGCGGAGCTTGAAGGATATACAAAAAGACTTCTGCTTGACAAGCTCGGACTCTCTGAAAATCAGATTTTTATTACCAAATCGCCTATTTCGATGGGGTACGTATTCGGTATTGAGGCGCGTATGAGCGATGAGCAGCGCAAAGAACTGTGCTATCCCGAATTTGAGCCGCAGCACACGCACGGCGAAATTATGGCGGGTACGGCGAGCGAGGACGTTATATTCTCGTATCCGTACGAGAGTATGGACCCGTTTGTCGATATGATAAAGCGCGCGGCGAAGGATCCCGACGTACTGTCGATTAAGATTACGATATACCGCCTTGCGAAAAATGCCAAGCTCATTCAGCATCTTTGCACTGCCGCGGAAAACGGCAAGGAGGTGCTCACGCTTTTGGAGCTGCGGGCGAGATTTGACGAGCAGAACAATATCGACTGGTCGGAAAAGCTTGAGCAGGCGGGCTGCAGAATTGTCTACGGTCTTGACAATTACAAGGTTCATTCAAAGGTCTGCCTTATCACAAGAGAGATAAACGGCGAAATGCACTATACCACACAGATTGGAACCGGGAACTATAACGAAAAGACTGCAAAGCAGTACACGGATTTTTCATTTATAACGCAGGACAGAGAGATTGGCGAGGACGCAGTAAATTTTTTCAACAACATCTCGATATCCAACCTGCACGGTGAATACAAGCACCTTTGGGTCGCGCCGAATGCTATGAAAAATCGGATTATCGAGTATATAAACCGCGAGATAGAAAAGGGCAAGGACGGCAGAATATTTATGAAGGTAAACTCTGTCACCGATAAAAAGATAATCGTAAAACTGCACGAGGCAAGCGAGGCGGGTGTTAAAGTCACTATGCTTGTGCGCGGAATATGCTGTCTCCTCCCGGGAATTCCCGGAATGACCGAAAATATAACGGTGTACAGCATAGTCGGCAGATATCTTGAGCATTCAAGAATATACAGCTTCGGCGACGGCGACGAGCAGGCACTGTTTATAGCATCTGCCGATATAATGACGCGGAATATGGATAAGCGCGTTGAAGTCGGATGCCCTATATATTCACCGAAAATCAAAAAAATTATAAATCACTATATAGACGTATGCCTGAGCGATACGGTTAAGATACGTGTCCTCGGCAGTGACGGAAAGTACGTTAAGAAATCGGACGCAAAAACTACCGTAAACGCGCAGGAGGTTTTAATGCGCGAAGCTGCTGAGCAGGCGGCTAAAAATGCGGCTAAGGAATCTGAAAAGCCCGCTGCGCATAAGCACGGTTTTTGGCGCAGAAAATATAAACAGCTTATTACTAAGCTCTATAATAATTTAAAGGAATAAAAGGAGGCGGAACCTATGGAAGAGAAAAGAACCACTCTTGATGAACTCAGGGAGACTGCTGCCGAGCTTGTTAAAGAGCGTAGGTTCGGCAAGCTTCGGGAGGTGCTCACGGTAAACGAGCCCGCGGACGTCGCGGCATTTTTAAGTGAAGCCGGAGAGAGCGACGAGAGACTTCTGCCTATCATATTCCGCGTTTTGCCGAAGGAGCTTGCCGCTGAAACGTTTGTTGAGATGGACAGCGGTGAACAGGAGCTGCTTATTAATGCGTTCAGTGACCGCGAGCTTAAAGATGTTATAGATGAGCTGTTTGTCGATGACGCGGTTGATATTATAGAGGAAATGCCCGCCAATGTGGTAAAGCGTATCTTAAAGCACACCGACCCTGAGACGCGCAACAGCATAAATCAGATACTGCGCTATCCAAAGGACAGTGCGGGCAGCATTATGACAACCGAGTACGTCACGCTGCGACCCGATATGACGGTGTCGGAGTCGTTTGACAAAATCCGCCGCACGGGTGTTGATAAAGAGACAATCTACATTTGCTATGTCACCAATCCCAAGCGTCAGCTGTTGGGACTTGTCTCAGTCAGGGATTTGCTCCTGTCGCCGTATAACACGACGATTGAGTCGATTATGGAGCAAAATATAATCAGCGTTGCAACTCACGAGGATAAAGAAGAGGTTGCGCGAAAATTCGATAAATACGACTTTATCTCGCTTCCTGTCGTTGATAACGAATACCGCCTTGTCGGAATTGTAACATTCGACGACGCTATCGACGTTATTCGGGAGGAAAATACCGAGGATATTCAGAAGATGGGCGCTATTCAGCCGTCGGAGGAGAATTATTTTAAGACCTCAGCGGTGATGCACGCCAAAAACAGAATTTTGTGGCTGCTGTTTCTTATGCTGTCCGCGACTGTGACGGGAAGTATTATAGAAAGATACGAGTCGGCGTTTACCGCGGTGCCGATACTTGTGTCGTTTATCCCTATGCTGACGGGTACGGGCGGAAACTGCGGCTCGCAGAGCTCCGCGATGATTATCCGCGGTCTCGCACTCGGCGAGATAAATTCACGCGATATTTTGCGTGTTATTTTAAAGGAATTTGCTGTGGCGCTTATGGTCGGCGTTCTTCTTGCCGCCGTAAACGCAGTGAGGATTTTTATAATGTACCGCGGCGACGACCCGATATTTTTGTCGCTTGTCACCGGACTGAGCCTTATCGGCACGGTAATAATCGCAAAAATACTCGGCGGCACTCTGCCGATACTTGCGAAGATGTGCCGGTTAGACCCCGCACTTATGGCATCGCCGCTTATTACAACAATAGTAGACACCTGTTCGATAACAATATTTTTTAACGTCGCCCTCTTTATAATGAGCGTGATGATGTAACGTGGCGGCACCAACCGTAGGGGCGGATATTATCCGCCCGCTTTTTTATTCCACAATAAATCTGTTGTGCATTGGGGCGACGCAGCCGGTTAGGGTTGTGATTTCAATTTTTATATTATATTCACTGTTGTTATCAAGTGGGAAGCTTAATGTATCGCCGTATTCGGCAGGCGTTAAGCGTTCTTTTGGGTCTGTGTCTGAGTGCGGGTCCTCTGCCGGGTCATCGTCGAATTTTTTCATTATATACATTCCGCCGTCGTCGGTTACGGTCTTTCCGCCGCTGTTTGTTTGGCGGTATCTGTACACCTGCCCCGCTATTGATTTAAACTCAAATTTGAGCGTACGCGGCACACTGTCTGAATTTACGGCATGAATGTTGTAAATTTCTGTCACGCCGAAGTTGCCGAGATTGCAGGCGTTGTACTTATAAAACTCGTCGGTTGACACCTCGCCGCCTTTCGGATATTTCAGACTTGCCATATCTGCGTTCGGCACAAAATCATCGCCTGTCGCTGCGCCGTATTTTTTAAGTTCTTTTTCGTATGCCGTATCGTAATTACCGTAATACTTTGTGTGATAAGCATCAAACCGCCAAATATTATCGCAATCTAAAATGTTTTTGCCGTATAGCGGCAGTTTTGTATCGTCGCGGTACTCAAGCTGCATTAAATCCGACTCTGCGGCAATCGGTCTCTTTTCGCGCCACGTATTAACATAGGTGGCAAACACGCCGTCCGGGATTGTAAAGCCGCTCGGTACGCGCATATTCTTAACCGTCACAGGTAAAGCCCCCGAAGGGGTTTCGCCGCCTATATTTATATCAAAATTTGCAGTGACCTTGGGCGCATTTTTCGCAATTCCCTTATATTGAGGTTCGTTATCGTAAGGCCCTTTAAGCCTTGATACGAAGTTTTCCTTTGCGCCGTCTATGCTTTGATACGCGGCGGTGTCAAAGTCTATGCTGCCGCCCGTGACTTTAAATCGCAGCATAAGCCACATCGGCTCGTTCCATCCGCCGTAGCGAAAGTGATTAATATCCTCGCGCGTTATGCGCCCCTCAATCTCGCTTAAGTATGCCGCACTGCCGCCCGAGAGCGAAAAATTTTTGTTAAGGCACTCAAATTCTGCGGTTTTCGGCTCGCGTTTCTCATCGCGGATTACCGCCGGGCAGCCGTCCGCGTGCGTGTTTTCGCCCGCGCCGACTCCGCAGGTGCAGTTAAAGGTGCGCAGGTATTCGGGCATAGCAACGGGAGTGTTTGTATAGTCCGCCCACGCCTGAGTCCAGTTCCAGTCGTGGTCAAGCCCGATATTCAGTATCTCAAAGCTCCCGCCGTCTGCCGATGAAAATATCGCGTCATAGTATAAATCCGCATTAAAGTCAACGGAATAACCGCGGTGATGATAGCTGAACACGGTGTAAACGCCCTCGGTCAGGTTTTCAAAATGCGCGATACTGCACGGCGTTTCGCCGTCAAGCAAAAATCTTGAATTGAGATGCTCCGGGTTGTCGTCAAACAGGTAATACTCGGTCAGCCCGTTTTCGTCCGTTTCCCTAGCCGTAAATTCAATAACCGGCGCATTTATATCAACCGTAATATCCTCCGCCGCACAAGAGCACAGCAGCGCCGCGCATAAAGTCAAAGTTATAAATATTTTTTTCATTAGATTATATTTGTTGTCCTTAGCACATCAAAAAGTCCCTCAATTTTGAGGGAACTTTTGATGTATTTATTTTACGATGTTCTTTATATCTACTTTAACCTTTTCCATCAAGTCTGCCGCTTCTTCGGGGGTGTTACCTTTAAGCAGGCAGTAGAGCTTAATTTTCGGCTCGGTGCCTGACGGACGGATGATGAAGTTGTTGTCATCCTCAAGCTCTAAGTAGATTACGTTCGACTTAGGCAGCAGAATTTCCGAGGTCTCGCCCGTTACTTTGTCGGTTCTGACACTTGTCTGGTAGTCGCGGACAGCGATAACCTTCTTGCCTGCAACAACAGCGGGCGGATTTGCTCTGAGTCCGTCCATAATGGTCTTGATTTTCGCAAGACCTTCTATACCCTCGAGCGTTACCGACTCAACCTGCTCTTTGTAATAGCCGTACTTCTTGTAGATATTGTCCATCTGCTCAAAGATAGATGTGCCGTTTTCCTGATAATACAGCGCCATTTCGGCAATGAGCATTGTTGCAACAACCGCGTCCTTATCACGCGCATATGTTCCCTTTAAGTAGCCGTAGCTTTCCTCAAAGCCGAACAGGTATGTGCCGACGCCGGTCTCCTCAGACTCCTTAATCTTCTCGCCTATAAACTTAAAGCCGGTTAAGACTTCCTTCATCTCAATACCGTAAGCTGCAGCGATTGCCTTAATTATATTCGTTGTAACGATTGTCTTTACAACGTAGCCGTCCTTGGGAACGGCGTTCTTTTCTTTAAGACTTGAGAGAATATACTCGGTGAGCAGAGCGCCGACCTGATTGCCGGTAAAGTTTACATATTCGCCCTTGTCGTTTTTAACAAGTATACCTACGCGGTCACTGTCGGGGTCCGTGCCGATGATTAAGTCAGCGCCGCAGTCCTTTGCGTAGCCGATAGCAAGAGTAAAGCCTTCTTTGTTCTCGGGATTGGGCGATTCAACCGTCGGGAAGTCGCCGTCGGGCATTTCCTGCTCTTTAACAACGACAACGTTGTCAAAGCCGATACGCTTTAAAATCTTTCTGACCGGCTTGTTGCCCGCGCCGTGGAACGGTGTGTAAACAAACTTGAGGGTGTTGCCCTTTGCCTTTGCAAGCTCGGGATTAACGCACTGCTTCTGAACCTCGTCAAGATATGCTTCCTCGACCTCTTCACCTATCATAACGATAAGACCTTTTTTAACAGCCTCATCAAAATCCATTTTCTTAACGCCCGTGAATAAGTCGGTCTTATCAATCTCTTCAAGCACGATTGATGCAAGCTCCGGGTTGAGCTGTGCGCCGTCTGCTCCGTATACCTTGTAGCCATTGTATTTCGCGGGGTTGTGGCTTGCCGTAACCGCGATGCCGGCAGTTGTCTTTAAGTATCCTACCGAGAACGAAAGCTCCGGTACCGGCTTGAGCTCGTCAAACAGATATGTCTTAATTCCGTTGGCAGCAAGGATTTGAGCCGCAAGACGCGAGAATGTATCTGATTTATGACGGCTGTCGTACGCGATAACAACGCTGAGCTCAGCGTCTGCGCCGTTTGTCTTTATAAGCTGATTTGCAAGACCCTGCGTTGCCTGACCGACAACATAGTCGTTCATACGGTTTGTTCCCGCACCCAAAACGCCGCGAAGTCCGGCTGTACCAAACTCAAGCTGACGATAAAATCTGTCTTTTATTTCATCCTCATCACCGCGGATAGCTTCAAGCTCGCGAACAGTTTCCGCGTCAGCGTTTTTAAGCCATCTTTCGTATTCTTCAATATAATGCTCCATTGTCAAAAACCTCCGGAATATAAAAATATTTGTAAAAATTATCATTTGGTTAATTATACTACAAATACGCTAAATATTCAACCGTTTTATATGTAAAATTTATAACAAATTTTTTGTACAAGATTACAGATAAAAAAGGCGCCCCAACGGGGAGCCTATAGACTACGTACTACGCGTTGTTAATTTACCCACACAACCTGCCCGCGGCAATAGGGTGTTGTGTTTTTGCGGGCGGATATTATCCGCCCCTACAATGGATAGGTTTTGTGCGCGAGTGAATGATGCTAACGTGTGTAGGGAACGCCGAGATCGCCGTTCCCTACACACGGTATCGTAAATATCTTAGGTATTGACAATAAATCATATGTGACCGGCGCATATAATTTATTTTATCCAAATGCGAGAGGCTCTTGGCTTAGCTCTGTTATTTCGCCGCTTTCATATACTTCTATCGTCTTTTTGGCGTTCTCGGAAGGAACCTCAATCTGCATACGATAGAACATTCGTCCGTCCGCTGCGGTCTCCGCCCGCAGACCGTCCGATGCACCGTTTAATTCAATGCCGTATTTTTCTTCGGCAAGTTTTATTGCAGCATCTGCGGTAAACTCAAATTCGCTGCTTTCACGTACTGAAAGCATTGCCTGAATTTCGTCATATTGTTCTTTTTGCTCATCACTCAGCGAGTCGCGGTCGATATATCCGAGCATTTCACGCGCATCGTCAATCATACCCGACTGTGCAAACGATAACGCATCGTCGAGCTCCGCCTGTTCGGTTGACGACGGGATTTTACTGTCGGCGGTGTTTTTGTTTGCATTTGCAGCTGCGGACGCTGAGGGTGTAGACTTCGTCTTCTTCTCACCGCCAAAAGTCGAGGTTGTGGTCTCGCCTTCGCTTGCGGCTTGGGTCTCGGCGGGAAGTTCTTCGTTTTCTTTGCCGCCGCACGCTGAGAATACTCCGCATATTAGCATTGCGGCGCACATTACGGCTGCGCCGCGCTTTAAAATGTTTTTCATACTGTATTCCTCCGGGTTATTCTTCGGCTGTTTCTGCCGGATTTTCGTCTTTCTCCTTTTCAACTCTCGCTACGGTCACAACGCTTACGCCTTCCGCAAGACGCATAAGGCGCACGCCCTTGGTTACACGGCTGTAAACGCTTACATCCTCGGAGTCGATACGTATTATTATACCCTCCGATGTAATCAGGATTATATCGTCCTCGGGCGATACTATCTTTATGCCGCTGACTTTGCCGGTAGCGTCGCTGATTTTGTATGTCGCACAGCCTTTGCCGCCTCTTGCCTGAGTCTTGTACTCGCCAAGCTCGGTCTTTTTGCCGTAGCCGTTTTCGGATACAACAAGCAGTTTGCCGTCCTCGCGGTATGTGCACATACCGACAACATAGTCGCCGCCATCGAGCTTAATTGCGCGAACGCCGCGCGATACGCGTCCGAGCTCGCGCACATCACGCTCATTAAAGCGTATCAGTTTGCCCTCGTGCGTACCGATAAACAGGTCGGTATCTCCGTTTGTCAGCTTAACGTTTAGCAGGTTGTCGCCCTCGTCGAGCTTAATCGCAATCTTGCCGCCCTTGGGCGCGTTCTGGAATTCCATAACGTCGGTCTTTTTGATAATACCGTTTCTTGTACACATCGTAAGGTACTGACCGCTGTTGTACTCGCGGATAGGTATCATCGCTGAAATGCTCTCGCCCGGTGCAAGTTCAAGCAGATTGACAATCGCAGTTCCCTTCGCCTGACGTCCCGCTTCGGGAATTCTGTACGCCTTTATTCTGAACATTCTTCCCATATTTGTAAAGAACATAATGTAGTCGTGTGTAGATGCGACGAACATCGTCGATACAAAGTCTTCTTCCTTTGTCTGCATACCGACTATGCCCTTGCCGCCTCTCTTCTGGCTCTTGTAAGTATCCGCGGGCAGACGCTTGATATAGCCCTGATGCGTCATAGTGATAACGCTTTCCTCTTCTTCTATTAAATCCTCTATATCGATATCATCGACAACCGGTTCAATTGAGGTGCGTCTCTCGTCGCCGAACTTTTCTTTAAGCTCCAAAATCTCTTTCTTTACTATTTCAAGCACCATATGTTCGCTGCCGAGTACCTCTGTTAAGTGCTCGATAAGCTCGGTGACTTCTTTGAGCTCGTTTTCGATTTTTTCGCGCTCCATACCTGCAAGACGGCCGAGGCGCATATCAAGTATCGCCTGCGCCTGAACATCGGTAAACCCGAACCGCTCAATCAGCTTGGGCTTTGCGTCGTTGTAGCTGCTTCGTATTATGTTAATTACTTCATCTATATTGTCAATCGCAATTTTAAGACCCTGCAGTATATGCGCACGCGCTTCCGCTTTCTTTTTGTCGTATCTTGTGCGGCGGACAATGACCTCTTTCTGAAAGTCAACGTAGTGCTCCAGAATTTTCTTCAGCGGAAGCAGCTGCGGCGAGGTTCTGTCAACCAGCGCAAGCATAATCACGCCGAACGTGTCCTCAAGCTGAGTGTATTTATAAAGCTGATTTAAAACGATGGTCGCATTCGCGTCACGCTTGAGCTCGATAACTATTCTGAGACCGTCTCTGTCCGACTCATCGCGTAAATCCGAAATGCCTTCAATGCGCTTTTCGTGAACCAAATCGGCAATCTTTTCGATAAGTCTCGCCTTGTTTACCATATACGGCAGCTCGGTTACGATAATCCTTTCGCGGTTTTCCTTCCACGGCTCAATCTCTGCTTTGGCGCGGACTTTAAGCTTGCCGCGGCCTGTCGCGTAAGCTGCGCGGATACCGCTTGTGCCCATTATCTGCGCGCCTGTAGGGAAGTCGGGCCCCGGGATATACTCCATGAGCTCGTCAAGAGTAATGTCGGGGTTATCTATAAGCGCAATAACGCCGTCTATAACCTCGCTCAGATTATGCGGCGGTATTTTTGTCGCCATACCTACCGCAATACCGTCCGAGCCGTTGACCAAAAGATGCGGGAACCTCGACGGAAGAACGGTCGGTTCCGGCCGGCTCTCGTCAAAGTTCGGCATAAAGTCAACGGTTTCCTTGTCGATATCGGTAAGCATATTAAGCGATAGCTTTGACATTCTCGACTCGGTATATCTGTAGGCAGCAGGCGGGTCGCCGTCCACCGAACCGAAG
>UQOT01000010.1 GCA_900542675.1 uncultured Eubacteriales bacterium
AATTAAGTCGCCGCCGCTTCCGCTGCACACCGCAACCTGAGATACGACATCCGACAGGTCGCCCGTATAGCTTATCGCACGGCAGCCCAAAACGTTTTTTACGTAGTCGGTAAGGTCTGCCATTTCGGTCGGAGTGTCAAGTGTTCCTATACGACCGATATTATCGAGAGCTTTGCCCGAAGGGTCAACGCATTCATCGTCAAAATACGCACGTACGTCGTTTATGCCGAGCTTTTCGCAGAGTATATCATTCATACCTCCGCGGGCTTTATCAAGGTTTGTGTGTGCGCTGTAGACCGAGATATCGTTTTTGATTAAGCTTCTGACTATGCTTCCGGTAATATCCTGATCAATCACGTTTTTAAGCGGCGAGAACAGCAGCGGGTGATGTGATACTATAAGCTGCGCTCCGCATTTAATTGCCTCCTCGGCAGCGCTGCTTGTCACATCGAGAGTGAGGTAAACGGCACTTACGTTTTGCTCCTCGTCACCGACCATAAGTCCGACGTTATCCCACGGCTCGGCGAGCTCTTTTGGCGCCAGCTGTTCGATTTTCTCTGCGATTTCATACACTTTCGTCATAATAAATCCTCCGATTTGTTATAGATTATTTATCAGGTTATATACATCCTGAAGCAGCTCGTTTGCTTCTTTAAGCCTTTCGGCGGCCTTAGCGGTTTCTCCGCATTCAAGACCGTGTATTTTATTTTTGAGTTTATTAATCATATGCTCCGCATATCGGTCAAATCCGTCAGGGCGCGTATCTGAAAGGCCTTTGCCGATATACGCTTCCGCGTGCGTCAGTGTGTGTGACTCGGCATTTTCGTTAATATCGACGGAGATTATAACATATATTTTGTCGCCTTCGAAAGCCAAGTGTTCGATAATATCGCCGAACGCGTATTTATATAAAAATTCTCTGAGCTCCGGCGCCATAGTCATAGGCTGAAGTATCAGCTTTTTTGCGGATTTTACGGTGTTTAGGGCATTTTCGAGAATTTCAGAAATCACGAGTCCGCCCATACCTGCAATTACTATAGTATCGGGCTTTTCAAGCGGCTCTATCGTGTCAAGTCCCGCTCCGAGCCTTAGACTGATTTTATCCGTAAGTCCGTATTTTTCCGCGGTCGCTTTTGCACGCTTAAGAGGCCCCGGGCGTATGTCAGACGCAATCGCACGGCGGCATTTATTATTAAGTATTAAATACGCAGGCAGATAGGCGTGGTCTGTGCCGATATCCGCGAGCAGGTTTGAGTTATTTGTAAGTTTTGCGGCAGTCATAAGCCGCGGTGTAAGTGTAATCATATACTAATTTTATAATTTGTGAGGGCTTTTGTCAATATGTTAGTAAATAATAAAGGAAAAAAGAATTTTTTGTAGAATAATATTAAAGTGAATTTAAAAGACCGCAAACTTCGCGGTCTAAAAAGCCGGTGATTTATATGACTATCAGAGAAATGACGGAAGAACGCGAGCGCGGATTTTTAGCTCCGCAGGCTGTGTGCAGTGTAAATTCCAAGGGACGCCGCCGTGAAGAGGAGCCGTGTGAGCTCAGAACCGTGTTTCAGCGCGACCGCGACAGAATTCTTCATTCAAAGGCCTTCAGACGGCTTAAACACAAGACGCAGGTGTTTTTATCGCCGCTCGGCGACCACTACCGCACACGTTTGACGCACACTCTTGAGGTTTCTCAGATTGCACGTACTATATCGCGTGCCCTCAGTCTTAATGAGGATTTGACCGAGGCGATTGCGCTCGGTCACGATTTGGGTCACACGCCGTTCGGGCATATGGGCGAGAGAGTTTTAAACGAGCTGTGCCCCGGCGGTTTCAGGCATAATGAACAGAGCCTTAGAGTTGTTGAAAAGCTTGAGGGAAACGGCGGACTTAATCTGACGTATGAGGTTTTAAACGGTATATTGTGTCACACCGGCGACAGGCAGGCGGATACGCTTGAGGGTCGCGTTGTCGCACTTTCGGATAAAATCGCATACATAAATCACGATATAGATGACGCGGTGCGCGGCGGCGTTTTGAGAGAGGATGAAATTCCGCGCGAGTACACTGAGGTTCTCGGAAATCGTCACTCCAAGAGAATTGACACAATGATTAAAGCTGCGGTAAGCTGCGGAATTGATGACGAAATTCAAATGAAGCCCGAAATCAGCGATGCGATGTATGGACTCAGAAGGTTTATGTTTGAGAGGGTGTACCTGAATGCCGAGTCGGACGCAAAGTCCGAGGAGGGCAAGGCGAGATATATAATCGAGGGCCTTTATGACAAGTTCACAAATGATATTGATTTAATACCCAAGGACGCGCGCAGATGCAGCGATACGGACGATAAATATATTATTGCCAAAGACTACATCGCGGGTATGAGCGACCCGTTTGCGGTTAATAAGTATGAAGAGCTCTTTGTGCCCAGGTTTTGGGTCAAGTAATTTTATTGAGAAAGGCGGATATAATGGCTGACAGCGATTTTCAAGGCTTCATTGATGAAGTTTTGGCGAGGAATGACATAGTCGATATTATTTCTGGATATACCACATTAAAGCGCAGCGGCAGCAGTATGATGGGTCTGTGTCCGCTGCACAATGACAAAAAATCGCCGTCGCTTTCGGTGTCGCCCGACAAGCAGATTTTTCACTGCTTCGGATGCGGCGCGGGAGGAAATGCGATTAATTTTATTCAGGCGGCGATGAACCTTGACTTTATGGATGCGCTCAAGTATTTGGCTGACAGAGCAAATATGGAGATGCCCGAAAGACGCAGTCCGTCGGACAGGCAAAAGCAGCTTAAACTTTCTGAAAAGAGGAAGCGTTTATACGCGCTTAACGCTGACGCGGCAAGGTATTTTTACGAAAGGCTTGCAAGCGGCGACAATCCGGGTATACGCTATTTAAAAGAGCGTAAGATAAAGAATTCGACGATTAAGAAGTTCGGGATAGGCTATGCGCCCGAGGGCTGGAAAAATTTAATTAATTATTTGAAGGAAATCGGGTATACTGAAAATGAAATGTTTGAGGCGGGCGTGGTAAAGCGCCGTGACGACGGCTCATACTATGACGCATTTTTTGACGGCCGCGTTATATTCCCGATTATAGACGTAAGAGGAAACGTAATTGCGTTCGGCGGCAGAATAATCCGTGACGGAACAGACGCGCCGAAGTACTGGAACTCACCCGAGACACTTGTGTTTAAGAAAAAGGATAATCTTTTCGGACTCAATATCGCAAAGGAGTCAAAGGCGGGCAGGCTTATGCTTATGGAGGGATATATGGATGTTATATCGCTGCATCAGAGCGGATTTGACAATGCAGTCGCTTCGCTCGGTACCGCTTTTACGAGTGAGCAGGCACGGCTTGTTAAGCGTTATGCGCCGAGAGCCGTTTTGTGCTATGATAACGACGAGGCGGGAAAGAAGGCTACACTTCGCGCGGGCGATATACTGTATGACGCGGGGGTCAAGGTCAGGGTACTGACAGTGACCGACGGCAAGGACCCCGACGAGTTTATAAAGGCAAAGGGCGCTGAGATGTTCAGTGTGCTGATTGAAGATGCAAAGCCGCTGATTGAATATAAGATTGACGAGGCGCGCAGCAGGATAAGCAGCGACGATATGGATGACCGCAGTGAATTTTTGGAAGAGGTAATGGGAATTCTTGCGGAGATTAAAAACGAAGCGCAGAGGGAATTATATCTTGTAAAGTTTGCCGATGAGCTTAAAATAAATCCTGACAGTCTGCGCAGCGGAATAAGCGGGATAATCGCAAAGCGCGAATATAAGGACGCGCAGCGGCAGCAGAATTTAAAGCGCAGCGCTTTAGGAAACCGTTTTTCCGCCCCGAAAGACCGCGGCGGAACGAATAGGTCTAATACCGAAAAGCTGCTGCTGAGCCTGATGACGGATAAAAAGACGGTAAAAGCGGTATTGGACGCTGGACTCGGTGCGGACGACTTTTGCTCAGCGCCTATACATAACAAGCTGGCGTCGTGCATATTTGAATTGTTTTCCGCAGAGAAAGACGTAACTCAGGCAGAAATTCTGAGCGCGCTGGAGGGCGAGAATTCGGGCCAGGCGGCAGCCGTGCTGATAAACGACCGTGAGACAAAAAACAAAGCCGTTGAAGCCGAAAAGCTTATAGGAAGATTGACTATGTTTAAGCTTAGCGGTCAGGCAATTAATGCGGATAAAACCACGGACGATGAGGAACTTAACAGAATATTCCACAAAATGACAGAGAAAAAAGAAAACGAGAAGAGATAGCGGGAGGACTTAGACTTATGGATAATTCAAACGAAAAGAAGACAGCAGAGGGCAGAAAAAAGGAACAGCAGGGCTTTGATATGACTGTTGCCAAGAAAAAGGCTCAGATAATTCAGGACTTGCTCGACGAGGGTAAAAAACTCGGTATGCTTGAATATACGACTGTTGCGGACAAGCTTGAGGAGCTTGAGCTTGACTCCGAGCAGATGGACAGGATATATGAAATCATAGAGAAGCAGGGAATAGAGATTGTCGGCAGTATCGACCCTGAACCTGTTGTTGACGAGTCGGAGGAAGTAACCGAAGAAGAGCTTGAAGATATGTCGGTTCCGGACGGTGTAAGCATTGATGACCCTGTGCGTATGTATCTTAAAGAGATAGGCAAGGTTCCGCTTTTGACCGCCGAGGAGGAGGCAGACCTCGCGAAGCGAATGAATGACGGAGACGCGAGCGCTAAGCGCAAGCTTGCGGAGGCTAATTTAAGACTTGTTGTAAGCATCGCAAAGCGTTATGTCGGACGCGGAATGCTGTTTCTGGACCTCATTCAGGAGGGTAATCTCGGCCTTATAAAGGCGGTTGAAAAGTTTGATTATACAAAGGGATACAAGTTCTCGACATACGCAACGTGGTGGATAAGACAGGCGATAACAAGAGCGATTGCCGACCAGGCGCGTACCATCAGAATTCCTGTTCATATGGTTGAGACGATAAATAAGCTTGTCCGCGTATCGCGTCAGCTTGTGCAGGAGCTTGGCAGAGACCCGCTGCCCGAGGAGGTTGCGAAGGAGCTTAATATGCCGGTCGATAAGGTTGGCGAGATTTTGAAAATCGCTCAGGAGCCGGTATCGCTCGAAACTCCGATAGGCGAGGAGGAGGACAGCCACCTCGGTGACTTTATACGCGATGATGACGCGCCTGCGCCGTCAGACGCTGCGACGTTTACTTTGCTTAAAGAGCAGCTTGTAGACGTTCTAAGCACGCTGACGCCGAGGGAAGAAAAGGTACTGCGCCTGAGGTTTGGACTTGACGACGGAAGAGCCAGAACGCTTGAGGAGGTCGGCAAGGAGTTTAATGTAACCCGTGAGAGAATTCGCCAGATAGAGGCGAAGGCGCTCAGAAAGCTCAGACACCCGAGCCGCAGCAAGAAATTGAAAGATTATCTTGAGTAATTTTTGTAATCATAATAATCTTTCATACATAGTATTGTAATAATGCAGGAAATGCCGCTTCGGTGTTTCCTGCGAATTAATTGCTTGAATTTGTGCGCGGTGTGTCAACAGGCGTGCAGCGGAGCAATATTGACATACCGGGAGGGAATTTTTGCTTGAATATAAAAAACAGCGGCGCATACAGCGATAAACAGATAATAATGCGCGTTTCAAATACAAGCATTATTGTTAATATTTTTTTGTCGCTTGTTAAGCTGGTGATAGGAGTTATTGCGCATTCGGGAGCTATGGTCAGCGATGCGGTTCACTCGGCGTCGGACGTATTCAGTACAATAGTTGTGATGATAGGCGCATCAGCTGCGGCAAAGGAGGCGGATGAGGAGCATCCGTACGGTCACGAGCGTATGGAGTGTATTGCGGCAATAATACTTGCGGCGGTACTTTTTGTCACCGGCCTAGGTATCGGAATTTCCGGAGTGAATAAGATTTTCGGCGGCGAGTATCATAAGCTTGTTGTCCCGGGCGCGATGGCGCTTTTCGCGGCGGTTTTATCGGTTGCGGTCAAGGAAGGTATGTTTTGGTATACCAGACGCTATGCGCAAAGGATTGATTCAACGGCGCTTATGGCTGACGCGTGGCATCACAGAAGCGACGCGCTGTCGTCGGTCGGCAGTTTTATAGGTATTTTGGGCGCAAGACTGGGGTTTCCCATCTGCGACCCGATTGCGAGTGTTGTTATATGCGTGTTTATTTTAAAGGCGGCATATGATATTTTAAGAGAGTCGATTGACAAGATGGTTGATAAGTCGTGCGATGCGGAGACCGAGCGGCATATGAGTGAGCTCATTATCGCTCAGAGCGGAGTTGTTTCGCTTGATTTGCTTATGACCCGAATGTTCGGTTCGAAAATTTACGTTGATGTTGAAATCGGAGCGGATGAGACAATAAGCCTTAAAGAGGCACACGCTATAGCGCAGAACGTTCACGATGCGATTGAGAAAAATTTTCCGAAGGTGAAGCACTGTATGGTACACGTCAATCCTGCCCCTAATGAAACCGACAGGGTGACAGATGTATCGGAGTCGGAGACGGAAGATAAAGTTTAAACGGGCGGATTAATATGGATTTAAAATATGAACTTAAAAAGGACGGTATACTACCTCTTTATATTCAACTGTATAACTGTATACGGGATGATATAATGAGCGGAAGGATTGAAGACGGTGTGCGTCTGCCGTCAAGACGCAAACTGTGCGTCGATATGCAAATTTCCAAAAATACCGTTGATGTCGCTTACCAAAAGCTGGTTGACGACGGATATCTTATTTCAAAGCCGAGGAGCGGCTTTTATGCAAGGCGCAACAGCCCGGTGAATACCAATATAGATGAACCGGATTATTATAATAAAGACGGTATTTTATATACAATGAGCCATAACGGTATGGATATTTCCGCTATACCGAGCGACGCTCTTGCAAAGCTGTACCGAGAGATCACGTTTGACGAGCCTGAGCTGTTCGGCTTCGGTCATAAATTCGGAGAAAAGATCCTGCGTCAAGCGATAAATAAGTACCTCTATAACGATATGGGTATTTCGTGCGGTTCGTCGCAGATAATAATAGGTGCGGGAACCGACTATATTATCGAACAACTTTGCCATATATTTGACGAGCGTGCACTTGCTGCGTTTGAAAACCCGTGCTTTGCGAGGAGTTATATGCCGGTTAAAAATTCAACGCTGAAGAGCTGCCTTATAGATACAAAATACAATGATTTTGATTTTGAAGAATTTGAAAAATCAGGCGCGAACATACTGTATCTAATTACTGCTCATCAGTTTCCGCTCGGATATTCAATAAGTGACAGTACGCGGGAAAAGCTTTTGAATTGGCTCGCGGAAAAGCCTGAAAGGTATATAATAGAAGAAGATAATGATATGTGCTTTTGGGAGGAAAAGCCGTTCGTGCCGCTGTTTAAATCGGACACAAGCGGCAGAGTGATATTTATCGGTTCGTTCAGAAGCACTTTATCGCCGGCGATAAAGACTGCATATGCAGTGCTGCCGCGCGAGCTTAAGGCGCGTTTTAACGAACGTCTGCCGTACTATACCAGTCTTGCGTCAAGGATAGAACAGCGTGTAATAGCCGAGTATATTCTAAGCGGTAAATATGAGCGGCAACTAAAGAAGCTGAGACAGATTTATACGGCAAAGCGGCGGCGTCTTATAAGTGAGGTAAACAGCGCCTTGGGCGACAAAGTCAAGCTTCTTGGCGAGAATTGCGGCACATTTATTCCGGCATCGGTTGACTCAAAGCTAAACGAGCAGCAGCTTCGTAAAATGGCGGCAGATGTGGGTGTGAAGTTTATTTCGGTTGCCGACTGCTGTATAACCGTTAATGAAAAGCTGCCGAGGAATACTTTTATTTTCGGCTTCGGTGATATGACTGAGACCGAAATCAGCGAAGCGGTCAAAAGAATAGCCGCAGCGTGGGAGAACTGTTAAGCTCTGCGCTGCGGCTTTTTATTGTTATGTTTGTGAAAAGCCTTTTTGTATTTGGTCTGCCAGCATATCGGCAAGTAAAGGCGAGTTGAATATTTCACTTGAGTAACGCTGGATTACACCGACAATACCGCAGGCGGTGAAGTAGTTTTTAATCTCAAACGCGTGCGGATTTTTTATCGGGACCGAACCTGATTTTATAATTGTATTATTTACGGTTGCCGCAATTTTCGGCAGGATTTCTTCACCGTTATCGTTGCTGAGCATAATACGTATGAGCTCGTTGCGTTTTACGAGATTAAGCAGCTCAAAGAATACTTCTCTGAAGTTTGATACAATCTCTTCATAGCTGTATCTTGAAAATACGCTTGCAATTTCATCGGCAATAAGCTCAATTAAGTGGTCATAATAGTCGTATATGTCGCGGTAGTGGAGGTAGAACGTGCTTTTGTTAACCTCGGCTTCACGGCAGAGTTCGACAATAGAAATCTTTTTGACCGGCTTTTTGGAAAGCAGCTTAATCATTGAGTTTTTAAGGCTTATTTCGGTCTTTGTGTATCTTAAATCGTCTGCGGTCTTTCTGCCTGCCATAATTCTCTGCTCCCTTTTAATTATTCGCTGTCTTCTTTTGTATCTGTACTTTCTTCCGTCGTGCGCCTTACGAATATTTCCGCAACGCGCCTCAGCTCCATTGAGCGTACGGTGATATGAAAGTTTTTATATTCAAAGCTGTCGCCGGCTTCCGGCATTTTTTCAAGGTTTTCCATAACCCAGCCCGAAACTGTATTCGGTGCGTCGTCTGCGGGTCTGTCGCCGAATATGTCAAACAGTTCTTCAAGGTCGGCAGAGCCTAAAACCTTGTAGCTGTCATCTGTAAGCTTAACTACGTTTTCAACGACTTCATCGTGTTCATCCCATATTTCGCCGACAAGCTCTTCAAGAATATCTTCAAGTGTCAGTATGCCGTCGGTGCCGCCGTATTCGTCGGTTACAACCGCGAAGTGGGTTTTTGTTTTTTGCAGTACTCTTATAAGCTCGGATATTTCCATTGACGGTGATACATACTTAACGGGTGAAACAATGCTTGTTATATCGGCCGTAGAACCCTTTTGTATCATATGGAATAAATCCTTTTGATGTACAACACCGATTATATTGTCGATTGTATCACGGTAAACCGGCAGACGTGAAAAACCGGAATCTAAAAACATTTCGATTACATCCTCGGTCGGTGTACCGAACTCAAACGCGCGTACGTCAATTCTCGGCGTCAGTATATCGCTTGCCTTTAAGTCGTTAAACTCAATCGCCGACTTAATGAGGTCGCTCTCGTCGGAGTCAATTTCGCCTCCGCTTTCCGCCTCATCGACAATTGTTTTGAGTTCTTCTTCGGTTATGCCGCGGTCTTTGGCTGAGCCAAACAGTTTGTTGAGCAGCTTTTTCCACTGAACGAACAAAAAGTTAACAGGCGTTAAAATCAGTTCCAAAAGGAAAACTGTGCGTGCCACTGCCATAGTGAACCCTTCCGCGTGGTCTTTTGCAATGCTCTTTGGCGAAATTTCACCGAATATAAGAACGAGAATCGTCATAACCGTCGTCGAAATCGTAACGCCGGCATTGCCGAAGTATTTAACAAACAGCACTGTCGCGATTGATGATGCAAGTATGTTTACAATATTGTTACCGATTAGAATAGTGGTTAAAAGCTTGTCATAGTTTTGGGATAATTTATCGACGAGTATGGCTTTTTGATTGCCGCTCGACGCGAGATTTTTAATTCTGATATTATTGATTGATGAAAACGCGGTTTCGGTCGCCGAAAAAAACGCCGAACACGCGACAAGTACCGCCAAAAGGATTATAAACCCCACAGAACTGTCCATAAAATAGTTATACTGCTGTTTTAAAGCAGCATAAACCCTCGCTTTCTATATATATTAATCAAAATTAATTATATCACGGGGTGCAAAAAAAGTCAACCCCGGAATATTCAGCCGCAATTTTGGCAAAGATATAGCAAAGACTTAAAATAAAAAGGGGAATTATAATGCTGGTTACCGCTATTAGAGTCGCGATAATGTATGCGTTTATTGTGCTGTGCTTAAGAATTATGGGCAAGCGTCAGATTGCCGAGCTTGAACCGTCCGAGCTCGTCGTGACAATCATAATATCGGATATAGCGACCGACCCGATTATCGACCCGGGAAAGCCGTTTGTCACTGCGATTATTGCCATTACTATTTTGATATTCTTTGAGGTCGTACTGTCGTTTCTGGCGTATAAAAATATCAATATACGCTCTGTGCTCTACGGCAAGCCGAGCACATTTTTCAGCGAGGGTAAAATCAATCAGAAGGAGATGGAAAACCAGCGTTTCAGTATAGGCGATTTGCTTGAGGAGGTACGCAACAACGGCGCGGCGTCGCTTAAAGAGGTTGAACATATAGTTATGGAGACAAACGGCAACGTAAGCGTAATATTAAATGCCGACAATAGGCCGCTCACTCCGTCAGATATGGGAATTAAGGCGGCGGAGACCGAGATGAGCTATATTTTAGTCGACAACGGCGCGGTTGTCAGCGGAAACTTGAAGCGTTTAAGCCTCAGCCGAGCGTGGATAAAAGAGCGGCTTAAAAAAGAAGGGATACACCGCATATCGGATGTGTTTTATATGGGCGCGGACAAGAGCGGACACACAGTTGTAATTAAAAAGGACAAGAAAAGTATCAGATAGTGTGCGGGGGAGTGACAGAATAATATGAAACGTGTAGCAGCGTCAGCAATAATGATAGCGCTTGCCATAACGCTTATAACAGTGCAGCGTGTAAAAGTGAATAAGCTTGACGAAACGGTCGAGGAGACCGGGAAAGCAGTATCGGAAGCGTATGAAAGAGAGGATTTTGAAACAATACGCGGCAGGATAGATAATCTTAAAACCGAATGGGACAAAGTTCAGGGCTGGGTAGGTATGACGGTTGATGCGGATATCTTGGAAGATATCGATATATCTATAGCACAGTGCGGATATTATGCCGAAATTAATGACGCTGAGGACTTTATCGGTGAGTTTGTTATGCTCAGTCATATGCTTGAGCATTTGCCGTATTTTGAAAGCCTGTCGGCGGAAAGTCTGCTATAGCTTCAGCAGACTTTCCGCGTTTTCGTGAAATATCAGCTCGCGCTCCGATGCGCTTAGGTTCAGTTTTTCAAAGTGTTCAAGCTCCGACTTGGCGTCCCACATAGGATAGTCGGTGCCGAACAGAACGTGATCCGCTCCGTAGAGCCGTATCAGTTCTTTAATATGTTCGGGCGGAACCTTATACATAGTGCTTGACGAGTCAACATAAATGTTTTTCCCGCTAAAGACTTCTGCTGCGTCATCCCATTCGGACCAGCCGCCGAAGTGTGCTCCGATTACCTGAAGCGCAGGAAAGTCGTCCATAACCGCCGCCATTCTTGACGGCTTGCTCCACTGATATCTGTAGTCGCCTGTGTGAACAAGAAGAGGAAGCCTGCCCGAAATCGCTTCATAAATATTATACGCCTTTTTGTCGTCTATCATAAACCGCTGAAAATCCGGGTGGATTTTCAGCCCCTTAAGTCCCGCGGCTGCGCAGCGCTCGACTTCGGCATTTACATCGTCAAAATCGGGGTGCATCGTCATAAAGCCGATAATCCTGTCGGGATATTTTTTTGTGCACTCAATAATAAAATTATTGATGCTGTTCACCTGATGCGGCGTGGTTGCGGGCGAATGAATAACCATTTTGTCAACGCCTGCTTCGTCCGACAGCTCAATCAGCTTGTCCACAGTGCCGTTATACGGCACTGTGATGTTATAAAACTCCTGTATTCCGTGCGACGCCTTTTCGGCAATCTTTTCGGGAAAAACGTGTGCGTGTATATCAATAATCATAAATTTTATCTCCTGAATATTAATTTTGGGCTCCTGAAATGAGTCAAGAACGCCGCCCGGGTTCGGCGGGCGGACGTGGCCACACACGCAGTGTGTGACGGCAGGCAACAACTTTTGTCCGTGATGTATGTAATGCCTTTCATATGAATAGGCTTACAGGGTCTGGCGATGATTTGTGAATATTTTGTCGCCCCGATATGTCTTTGTTGACAGTCTGCGGGCGGATAATATCCGCCCCTACGGTAGGTTGGTAGTCTCGTATAATCGCGGGCACGTTGTATGCGCAAATTGACATCGCGTAGTCCCTAGTCACTAATCTCTACGTTCCTACGTTGCAAGCGCGGCGCCGACTATTCCGGCGTCGCCTGCGAGTGAAGCTATTCCGAGCGTTGTCTGACGGATATTCTTGCAGAAATAGTTTTTCTCGCAGTATTCGCGTATCGGGCTTAACAGATATTCGCCCTCCTTGCTTATGCCGCCGCCGATTAACAGTATCTCGGGCTCAAATATATTTACAAGGCTGCATATGCCGTCAGCGATATACTCGGTGTATTTTTTTACAACTGCTTGTGCTGCCTTGTCGTTTTTCTTTGCCGCGTCAAATGCGGTTCTGCCGTCAACAATACCGCTTTTTTTATACGATTTTGCCATAAGCGAGTCGGGGTATTTTGCTATTGCGTCCTTTGTCTGACTAATCAGAGCCGTTACAGAGGCGTATGCCTCCCAGCACCCGAGTTTTCCGCAGGTGCAGGGAATGCCGCCGTGCATAAGCGTCATATGTCCTATTTCAGCGCCCGCGCCGTTAAAGCCGCGGTAAATACGCTTGTTTATAATTATGCCGCCGCCGACACCCGTGCCGAGCGTTATAAATATGAAGTCGTCCGCATCTATGCCGCAGGTGCGGTATTCGCCGTACGCGGCGGCGTTAGCGTCATTCTCTATATTTATCGGCAGGTCAAGATATTTTTTAAGCTCAGCTTTTAAATTTACGTTCTTCCAGCCAAGGTTTCCGGCATTCAGTATAATTCCGTTTTTGCTGTCTATGGCTCCGGGCGAACCGATGCCTATTGCTTTGAAACAATCAGGCTCCGAGCCGCTCATAAGTTTTTTGCACAGGTCTGCCATATCTCTTACTATTTCTTCAAAAGACCTTTCGGCGCGTGTAGGCACCGAGAGCTTTTTTAGTATTTTGCCGTTTTCGTCAACAACGCCTCCGGCGATATTTGTACCGCCCAAATCAATTCCGATATACATAAACTCTCTCCCTAATTCTTTTGTTTTTATTTACTTTTTCATAGCTATGATTATTCTAATTCTGCCGCCCGATGACGGTGACTTGTCATAGAATGCGTTTAGATTATAGCTTTCGCTGCCCACAATATCGCTTACCGGCAGCATACGGTACAGTGTAGAGGAGGAGTACTCCTTCTCATATACCTGAACATTTTCCGCAAGCGGGTATTCTGCACCGCCGACAGTCAGCCGGTCGCTGCTTGCGAGTTCGATTTTGCCTTCAAGCCGCGTCAGAGACAGCATAAGCGTCGGGTTTGACGTTCCGGCAATTTTAACCGCCTGCCCGGTCTCGACGCCAAAGGCTGAGGACTGACTCACAAAGGAATATGACGTTCCGTTTATCAGGTAGGAGTACGAGCCCGATGCGTGCAAACCCATACTGGTGCTGTTTGCGGAAGTGATAATACCATAGTTAAACGCGTCGCCAGTTACGTCTTTTAGGATTAGCTCGTCAATCTTACCCACAGAGTTTTTGTGGCAGTAAAGGATTTTGCCCGAGCTCAGATTAACGCCGTCTATACGCTGCGGATGGATTTTGGCATAGAGCGCGGGGTCGGATTTATCTATGCTTCCGACGTCCATTATTTGAACATCGTCCGAAAGCTCAGAGCTGCCGATTTTTCTGCCCGGCCAGTTTACTGTTCCGCTGATGCTTGCGCCTGAGGGGCTTGATATTCTGGCGTCTCCGTCTGTGATATTCACACGCACAACGGAGTTTTTACTGTCTTTATAATCCCTTGTGGTCGTGTAGCTGTACGTCTGACCGCTTGCCGTAACTATTTCTATAAAATAGCTTGAATACTCCTGAAGGCTGCTTGTGGTGTAGGTCTTAGAGCCGGTGTTTGTGATAAGTCCCACAACCTCGGAGCTTGCCGCGGTTTGGGTAAGCACGTCTGCAACCTCGTTGGTTCTGCCGAGCAGAAGGGTTACCGTATCGCCGAGTTCAAAGCTGCCGCTTGATGACAGCTTTTTAAACGCCTGACTACCCTCGACCTTGTATTTAACGCCCGAAACCTCGACTTCGGTCGGGTTGTCGCTGTTGGGCGATGCGCTGTTATATACGCCTGTAATTTTGTTTGAGTACGCGAACGCCATATTAAGCCCGGGCACAAAGTAGAGTATATCATACTGCTTTATGTCTGCCGCTGTACATGCCTTACCGTCGCGCATTACGGCTGAGTCTTTCGTAAGCCCCACAGACTCAGCCCAGCTTCCGTCCGTGCCTGCTGTATACGGTCCGTCAAGGCTGCCCTTTTGATATACGATGTAGTCAATGTCGCTGCCTGTGCGCTTTATGCTCAGTACATCGCCCATATCCATATTTGATTTTACCGCCGCAAACGTCGTTTTGTTTTTGCCGTCATAAACGGCGGTCTGATTGTTTATTTTAACCGCTTGCATATCACCGTTTTTGTATACGATTACACTGTCGCTTAAAACCGAGTATACGGCGTATTTTTCGCTTGCGTCGCTGTCGGATTTGGGAAAGAACCCGATAACGGTCTTGTTGTTTTTAAGAACGATATCGCCCTTCATACCGATTGAGGAATAGTCAAAGTCCGAACGGATTTTGTATGAACCGCTGTCGGTGAATACCTCATCACTCGGAATGGAGCTGTCCTCTCTTGAGGTGGAAATAAGCGTTACATCTTCAACAATTTCTGTGTCGAATATTGTTATAAGCTTACTCTGAGTGTCCTTTTTCTTTGTGCGCAGCGTGTTAAAGACTAAAATTGCTACATCTCCGCGAGTCATCTCGCTGCCCGTCAAAACGTTGCTTAAATTTTCGGTCATTTCAAGGCTGTTTGCCATACCTATCTGACCGCTCGGCCACATTGCGCCGAAATCGTCGTCCGAGTATCCGAGCACGCGCAGCATTATTGTAACTGCTTCCTCAAACGTAACGGGATTGTCGGGTCTGAAGGATGAGTCGGGATATCCGGATATGAGATTATTTGTAACGCCGGTTCTGACATACGGAGCCGCCCAGTTTGTATACGGCACGTCGTAAAACGGCGAGACCGAGAGCTGAGACGCAACATTATTGCGATAGTCCGATGCAGCGACTGCGATTTTTGAAAACTCCGCCCGCGTTACGGTATCGCCGAGACGGAAGTCGCCGCTCGGGTCGCCGTTCATAATTTTAAGCTCACTGAGCAGAGGAAGAGCCCGCTCTGGACTGTACTCGGTATAGCTGTCAGCCTTTACGCATAACGGCACGGCTGCCGCAGCCGTAAGCACAGTTGCAAGCACAAGGGCTAAAAAAGATATCAGACGATTTAAATATATATTCATAAGATACTCCTTTATTAAAATTATTCGTGCCGCAGCGCGTCAATCGGGTTTAAGTTCGCGGCGTTTTTGGCGGGCAGGTAACCGAAGATAATTCCAATGCCGACCGAGATGCCAAAGGATAAAAGTATCGCTTTGGCGGACGGTATGGCGTTTAGCCCCAGCAGCTGCCCGAATACGACAGCGAGAACAGAACCGACGATTATGCCGATTATTCCGCCCGTACCGCTGACAGTGGCTGCCTCTATAACGAACTGTGATTTTATATCCCCCGACTTTGCACCGAGAGATTTTCTTATGCCTATTTCACGCGTCCGCTCCGTTACCGAAACGAGCATTATATTCATAATTCCGATACCGCTGACAAGCAGTGAAATCCCGGCAATACACACGAGAAGCATCTGCATAGTGCCGGTCATTGTGTTTGCCATATCCATAACCTGTTTTATGCTCATAACGCTGTAGTAATCATCGTCACCGATTTTGTTGCTTAAGTACTGCTTTGTCTTTGCAATCGCCGTGTCAACCGTTTCGGTGTTTATTGTCCACAGAGTATAGGAGTTTATAAACTTTGATGACGACATAGTGACCGCCGTTTTATACGGAATATATATTACATCGTCAGTACTGCCGCTTGATGAGTCGTCATCCTCTTTAAGCACTCCGATAATCGTAAAGCTTTTGCCGTTTATTCTTATGCTTTTGCCTATCGCTTCGCCCGGGGCAAAAAATTCGTGCTCGATATATGTGCCTACAACGCAGTAATGCGCCTTTTTTTCGATATCTATGTATTGAAGAAAGCGTCCCTGCTCGACCTCAAGCTGTTTTATTGCCTCGTACGCTTCGCTGACGCCTGTCGCCGACGTTGTTGTGTCGTCGCCGCCCGATTTGACAAGCGCGTTTGCAACGGTGACCGTAGGTGACATACCCCTGAATAAGTTGGGGTTTTCATCGACAAAGCTGTATAAATCGTCCTCGTCAACCGTTCTGCTGCCGCCTCGGTTTTGAACCGTGACAGATACCGTGTCGGTGCCGAGCTTTGCAAACTCATCGTTCATCATTCCCATCATTCCGTCCATAAGGCTGATTAGAATAATGACTGCCGCAACGCCGATTATCATACCGAGCATAGTAAGAAGCGACCGCATCTTGTCGAACAGAAGGTTAGACAGTGCAAGTTGAAATGATTTTTTAAGCGTCATTAATCGTCACCGTCCTCATCTCCCGCGTGTGCAACCTGAGCAAATTTATTTATATCGGGCTCGCCGTCATAGACTATTTTCCCGTCCTGTATTCTGACAACCCGTCCCGCCTGAGCTGCAATCGTGTTGTCGTGAGTGATAAGAACAATCGTATCACCCTCGGCGTGGAGTCTTTTCAAAAATCCCAGAACTTCTTTACCGGTTTTTGAGTCAAGCGCACCCGTCGGCTCATCGGCGAGTATAATTGACGGATTACCCGCAAGCGCTCTTGCTATTGACACACGCTGCTGCTGACCGCCCGAGAGCTGCTGCGGCATATTTTCTGCCTTGTCCTTAAGTCCGACTCTGTCAAGCGATTTAAGCGCGCGTTCAGCCTGCTCCTTTTCGCTAAGTCCTGCGTACATAAGCGGCAGTTCAACGTTTTGCTGCACGTTTATTTTAGGTATAAGGTTATATTGCTGAAATATAAAGCCGAGCTCTTTATTTCGGATTTCCGCCTGTTCATCATCGTGCATATCGCTGACGTCCTTGCCGCGCAGGTAATACTTTCCGCGCGTGGGCACATCAAGGCAGCCGATTATGTTCATACAGGTTGATTTTCCGCTGCCCGACTGACCAACAATCGCTACAAACTCGCCCTTGTATATCTTAAGCGAAATTCCGTCGAGAGCGTGAACCTCACTATCGCCCATAACGTATATCTTGTAAATATCATTAAGCTCAATTAGTGGAATTTCCGTCATCGCATTCCACCTCCGCCGCCGGGACCGCCGCCTCCGGGACCGCCTCCGCCCGGAGCGCTGCCTTCTGCCATACTATCGTGCATTTCCTGCATCTGCTGCATCGGGTCTATAGTGCTATTATCGGAATAGAGTTCGTCACCGTCTTTGATATCACCGTTTACTTCAATGAAGCTTCCGTCACTGATGCCGGTCACTACCTGAACCGTTCTGTATCCGTCGGGCGCTTTGTCGTTATCGTCGGTTTTATCACCCTTGACATAGACGGTATTACCGCGGTTTACCGAGCTTATCGGAACAGCGAGTGCGTTATGTACGCTTGATACGACGATTTTCGCATCAATATTCATTCCGGGCAGAAGTGCGTCGTCAAAGTCGATTATATCAATCTTTATAGGATAAGTCGTGACGCCGTTGCTGCCTACTGTTCCTTCAACGCCTATATTTTCAACCGTGCCGATGTATTCCTTGTCCGAAACGTCGGCGGTGATTGTGACCTTCTGACCGAGCGAAATTTTCTTAACGTCAAGCTCGTCAACGTTAAGTGTACACTTTAGGCGGCTCATATCGTATATTACAGCGAGTGCGCTGCTTGAAGACGAGCTTGCAGCCGAGGTACCTGTACCCGAGCCGGAACCTGCCGCTGCGGCGAGGGAGGAAGAGGAGCTTCCGCTGCCGATTTTATCGCCCTGCTTCATATTCTTCGTTACAACCGTGCCCGAAATCGGAGCGGTTATGTTATAGTCCTCAAGCTGTTTTTCAAGCTTTTCTTTAGAAATCACCGCGTCATCGTATGCCCGCTTTGCGTTCTCTACCGAAGAATTCAGACTATTGCTCTTTATATCTGTGCTTGCGTCTCCGCTTTTTTGCTGTGCCTTTGCTCTTTCAAGCGCAATATTGGCGTCCTCCAGACTCAGCCGCGCGGAGGTCACTTTTGAATTTGCACTTTCGGGGTCGAGCGAGAGTATAACCTCGCCGATTGTGACGCTGCTGTTTTCGGTTATATAAATACTCTGCACCTTTCCGCTTGTCGGAGCGGTTACCGTGTCGTCTGTTATGTACTCAAATGTTCCGATATCGTTGCACGCTATATCGCCGACCATTGCGGTTGCCGTATCGCCGGAGGATACCGCTCCGGGATTTAATGCGTCAATTGTTATCTTCCTAAATGATGTGTATCCGCTGCCTGTTTCAACGAGCGAGCCGACCTTTGATACGGTTCCGTATACGGTACTTCCCGATTTGGTGAGCGTCAGAACTGCGCTGTCGCCTACGTTTATGTAATCCGCGTCGGCTGTGTTAAACGGCACGTCAATGCTGAGAACGTTACTGTCGACTATGTCGGCAATTTTTGTGCCGGCTGAGATATTATCCCCGCGTGAGACGTAGAGTGTCTTTATAACGCCCGAATGCGTTGCTTTAACGTTTGCATCCTCACGGTCGCGCAGCGCATCGTTATACGCTTGCTGCGCCTTCTCTACCGCAATCTGCGCACTCTTTACGGAATTTGCGGTTGTGTCATAGTCGCGCACGGTTTTGTTGTTTTCGTTGACCGCGTCATCATATGCCTTTTTTGCTTTTGCAATAGCTATATCCGCGCTCTGAATATTTTTCTCAACCGTGCTTGCGTCTACTTTATAAAGTAGGTCGCCCTTGTTTACGTGGTCGCCTTCCTCAAACGGCGCGGCGAGTATTTCACCGCTGACCATAGGCGTTATGCTGTATTCGTCGTTCGGCTCGACGATTGTGCTGCCGTCTATCGTTTCCTCAATATCACGCTTTTCAGCTCTGATTATAAGCAGAGAGTCATCCGCTTTGTGCCTGCTGATTGATGCTGACACGACGGACGAGAGTATAAGCACAAGAACAAGGCATACTATCCCCGCGAGGATTTTATGCTTCTTTGCCCACGTCCACACAATGAGTGACAGCGCTTTGATTTTTTCGATTACCGCGGCGCAAACCTTGTTTTTTTGAAGCGCGGCGATAAGCCTTTTAAGTACTGCGGCAGCTTTTGCTCTTAAAGTGCCGAATATGTTTTTGATTTTGTCCATAATGCCGACTCCTTATTGTGCCTCAATGCGTTCTAAAATCCCGGCGGCCTCAGCCACGAGAGTTAGCATTTCGCTGAAGCGTTTATGTCCCATTTTGCTGCGAACTGTCTCAACGTCATTACATAGTGTTCCGCTAAAGCCGGCTATAAGCTCTTTTGCTTTATCGCTTAAATAAAGATACGTTTTCCGCTTGTCGTTCTCGTCGGCTCTGCCGATTATGTAACCGCGCTTTTCAAGCGACGATACATACTGTGAGACTGCGGCGCGCGTTACGTCTATTTCGCGGCTTATGTCGCTTGACGTAATAGTATCTCCGCGCATCTCACTGCCCGATATAAGCTTAATAACAATTAAATCCCGCATCGAGACAGGCAGCTGCTTGTAACGTTCTGACATATTTTTCTTAAGCGATAAAAATATCCGCTCCAGAACATCAATCGTATCCTTGTTTTCACATAGTGATGAAGGTACAGTGCAATATTCCTTTTCGTTTAACATATTCATAACTTCCCCTTTTATGTTTAATCAGTTAGTTTAAGCAAATTAACTGTTAAGCAACTTAACAAAAAGTATAACATAACGCAAATAATGTGTCAACCAAAAAGCTTAAATAATAATTAACAGAAAAGAGTATATATACCATAATAATTATAGTTATATTTATAATTATTATGAACGTTGACAAAACAGATATTTTGTATTACAATAAATAAGATTAAGACTATGTAATATATCGGAATAACCGGATATTTTAAAAAGCGTTTGTTTTAATCTGTAGACTTATTTGATAATGTAAAATTATAATAATTATATTATGTAAATAATAAGGCACTAACTTTAGATAAACGAATTGGAGGGATTTTGATGTATCGAAAGGTTTCCACAGAGCTTTCTTTCGTTGACCGTGAAAAAGAAGTTGTTGATTTCTGGAAAGAAAACGATATATTTAAAAAGAGTATAAAGCACCGCGAGGGCGGCGAGATTTTTACATTCTTTGACGGCCCGCCGACGGCTAACGGTAAGCCGCATATTGGTCACGTGCTGACCCGTGCGGTTAAGGATTTAATTCCGCGTTACCGCACGATGAAGGGGTATATGGTAGAGCGTAAAGCCGGCTGGGATACGCACGGCTTGCCGGTTGAGCTTGAAGTCGAGAAGAGCCTCGGTATCAGCGGTAAGCCTCAGATTGAGAATTACGGTGTTGAGGATTTCATTAAAAAGTGTAAAGAGAGTGTGTTTACCTATCAGAGCGATTGGGAGCAGATGAGCGACCGTGTCGGCTTCTGGGCGGATATGGATAATCCGTATGTCACCTATCACAATGACTATATTGAGTCGGTGTGGTGGGCTTTGCGTCAAATATCTGACAAGGGGCTTTTATATAAGGGCCATAAGATTATGCCTTACTGCCCGCGCTGCGGAACCGCGCTTTCGAGCCACGAGGTCGCGCAGGGATATAAGGACGTTAAGGAAAATTCGCTTATTGCGAAGTTCCCGATTGCTGACGCGCCTAAGGGTGAATACTTCCTTGCGTGGACGACAACGCCGTGGACTTTGCCGTCAAACGTTGCGCTCTGTGTTAACCCGACCGAGACATACGCAAAGGTTGAGTGCGGCGATGAAAAGTACATTATGGCAAAAGCTCTTTTAGAGAGTGTTATGCCCAAAGATACAGAGTATAAGATTATTGAGGAATATGTAGGCGCCGAACTTACGGGAATGCACTATGTTCCGCTTTATGACAACATAAAGCCGGATGGAGATGCGTACAAGGTTGTTGCAGATAATTATGTAACAATGGAGGACGGTACCGGTATCGTTCATATCGCTCCCGCATTCGGTGAGGACGATAACAGAGTCTGTGTCCAGAATGATATGCCGTTTATCAACCACGTTAACGCCCAGGGTAATTTTGTTGAGGAAATGGGCGAGTGGGCAGGTATGTTTGTAAAGGATACCGATAAGCTGATTATCCGTGACCTTAAAGAGAGAGGTCAGGCGTACGCTGTTATCCCGTTTGAGCACAGCTATCCGTTCTGCTGGAGATGTGACACGCCGCTGTTATATTATGCTTGCGATACGTGGTTTATTAAGATGACGGCTGTCCGCGATAATCTTTTAAAGAATAACGAGACTGTCAACTGGATGCCGGATAATATCAAGCACGGTCGCTTCGGTAACTTCCTTGAGAACATTATCGACTGGGGTCTCTCGCGTACCAGATACTGGGGTACGCCGCTTCCTATATGGGAATGCTCGTGCGGACACAGGCACGTTATCGGCTCGATTGCCGAACTTAAGGAAATGGGAATTAACTGCCCGGACGATATCGAGCTGCATAAGCCGTATGTCGATGAAGTTAAGCTTCGCTGCCCCGAATGCGGCGGCGAGATGAAGCGCGTTGCCGAGGTTATAGACTGCTGGTTTGATTCAGGCTCAATGCCTTTCGCTCAGCTTCACTATCCGTTTGAGAACAAAGAGGCGTTTGAAAAGCATTATCCCGCTGACTTCATTAGTGAGGCTATTGACCAGACACGCGGCTGGTTCTACACTCTTATGGCAATCGGTACGCTGTTGTTTGATAAGGCTCCGTATAAGAACGTAATTGTTTTAGGTCACGTTCAGGACGAAAAAGGCAAGAAGATGAGCAAGCACCTCGGCAACGTAATTGCGCCGATGGATATATTAAACGACCAGGGCAGCGATGCGGTTCGCTGGTATTTCTACTCAAATTCCGCACCGTGGCTTCCGAACCGTTTCTCGGCAAGGAATGTGTCAGAGTCGCAGAGAAAGTTCTTAGGCACGCTCTGGAATACTTATGCGTTCTATGTGCTCTACGCCGAGATTGACAAGTTTGATCCGACTAAGTACACTATTGACCCGTCAAAGCTTTCGGTTCTTGATAAGTGGATCTTGTCAAAGTTAAACGGAGTAATAAAAGAGGTTGATGATAATTTAAATAACTATAAGATTGTTGAGGCAACACGCGCTATTTCCGAGTTCACCGATGAGCTTTCAAACTGGTACGTTCGCCGCAGCCGTGAGCGCTTCTGGGCGAGCGAGCTTACCGAGGACAAGATAAACGCGTATATGACACTTTGGACGGCTCTTACCGAGTTTTCTAAGGTCTGCGCGCCGTTCATCCCGTTTATGACTGAGCAGATTTATCAGAACTTAGTCCGCAGCGTAGATAAGGACGCTTTAGAGAGCGTTCATCTCTGTGACTTCCCGAAGGCAAATGCGGAGTTTGACTTCCCGGAGATAGAGAGGGATATGGACGCGGTAAGAAAGGTCGTTATGCTCGGCCGTGCCTGCCGCAACGAGGCGAATATCAAGAACAGACAGCCGCTTTCTAAGCTATATATCCAGTCTGATACTCAGATTAATAAAGACTATGAGTATATAATTTTGGAGGAGCTTAACATAAAAGCAGTCGAGTTCGTAGATGATGCGAGCAGCTTTATATCGTACAAGTTCAAGCCGCAGATGCGCACAATGGGACCGAAGTACGGCAAGCTGATGCGCCCGATATTCGATGAAATCGCAAAGATGAACGGTGCTGAGGTTATGAAAGTCTTGAACTCAGGCGAGACCGTAAAGGTTACGGTTGAAGGAACCGAAGCAGAGGTCGGCAAAGACGATGTTCTGATTGAGACTGAGCAAATGAACGGTTTAGTCTCCGACAGCGACGGCGGCTTTACGATAATCTTGGATACCAATTTGAGCGATGAGCTGATAGAAGAAGGATTTTTGCGTGAGATAATCAGTAAGGTTCAGACAATGCGTAAGGATTTGGGATTTGAGGTTCAGGACAGAATAAACGTGATATTCAGCGGCAGCGATAAAATTGCAGCAATCTTTGATAAGTTTGAGGATTATATCAAGACTCAGCTTCTTGCCGACACAATAGAGAGAGCCGAAAACGATGGCAAAGAATGGAACATAAACGGCGAGAAAGTTGTAATATCCGCAATACGTAAATAATCAGCGTGAAAAATAAAAACAAACCGGCGGCTTCACTCAGAAGCAGCCGGTTTTTGGTTTAAAAGTCAATTTCTGAAATCGTAATATTATATATTAATAAGCCTTACGCAAGCTTTACGTCAACAGCCTGCGGGCCTTTTGCGCCTTCGATAACATCAAATTCAACCTCTGCGCCCTCTTCGAGCGTCTTGTAACCATCCATGACTATAGCGGAGAAGTGAACGAATACGTCCTTGCCGTCCTCGCCCTCAATGAAGCCGAAGCCTTTTTCCGCGTTAAACCACTTAACTTTTCCTGTCATTATAAATAAACCTCCTAAAATTCTGTTAAACCTCACAGGATGAAATTTAACTCTTGTACAAATTGTAGCACAAATGCCCAATATTGTCAAGGGGAATTTTGTATTTCGTACAAAAATCGCTGTTTCGACAACAGAATTACGGATTTGACAAATTTTTTATTCGTTAATCTGAAAGACCGCCGTTCATTTTCTCTTTGATCATCTTTTCGTACTCATTTACCTTTTCCTTGTCGGCGTCAGACAGGTTTTTGGTGAGCAGTGCACGGATTTGCATAAGTGCGTCATCATACAGCTCTTCATCAATAAGCGCTTGAATGCTTTCAATCTCATTTGAAATTGCGGTTGTATCGTTTGCTGCTTCCTCGGCGGTCTGGGGTGTTGGGGTCGGCGAAGAGGAAGGTGACGCTGAAGGCTTTTGGTCTGCCCCCTTGGGGCTGAATGTGCTCTCTGTTGTGTTAGGTGATGAAACTGCTTCTTTATCATCTGCGTCCGCATTAGAGCGTTTGTCTGCTGAGCCGCACGAAGCAAGAGCGCCCGCAGCAAGTGCAGCGGCAAGAGTAAGTCCTATTAACTTTTTTAAATTTTTTCCGTTCTTCATTTGTGTAATCTCCTTATTTATTGTATTTTATTATTTATCCCGTAAAGGCTAACATAACTTTGGATTTTACGCCATAGCTTGCTTCCCAGACAGCGCATATTTTATCGGCAATTGATACGATGTATGCCTCTTTGTGACGCGGCCGAATTTTTATGCTGCAAAGCCACATATGGTTTTTGATTATATCGGCTTCAAGTTCACTGAGATTAGTCAGCTTTTCAGCATTTTCGAGCGCAATAGCCGAATGCTTGAGCGCGTGCTCCGACATACTGATGCCTGAATTGTCCCATTCGTAATAAAACAAATCGTGCAGAAGTCCGGCTCTCGCCGCAGCGGTATAGTTGAGACCGAATTTTTTGCATAGTATGTAGCTGTAGTACGCGACATTGATGCAGTGCTGATATCTGCTCACACCGTAGTGGTGACGGCAGTGGCGCAGCCGCTCAAATTCCGGTGTATTTATCAGGTCGCCCACTATTGTGAGGAATTCCTCATACTGCCTGTTATCATAATTCACCATAATAATTATTCTCACTTTCGGAGTAAATATTCTTAATACTATTTTACGCATATTATACACATATTAAGAACAAAAATCAATCAGTAAATATATACAATAATACAGGGCGAAGAAGTTCTCCGCCCTGATAATGATTAATCCGGAATTTGTTCGCTCAGTACAACCTTTATCTTTTCGGTTTTGCCGGTTGCGTACTTGTATACTTCAAGCTCTACTGTGTCGCCCGGAGATTTTGTATCTTTATATTCGGTAAGCTTAGAGCCGGAGTCAACCTTTGTGCCGTCAATCGAGGTGATTATGTCGCCCTGCTGCAAGCCTGCATTTTTGGCATTTTCGGTTGTGATTGACATAATTTGTGCGCCCTGCGGCCAGCCGTACTGCTGCGCCATATATGACGATACGTCACGAGTTGAAACACCGATTATCGGTCTGCCCTTAACATATCCGTATTCAAGAAGGTCTGAAATTATCGGCTTTGCTTCGGAGATAGGTATAGCAAATCCCATACCTTCAACGCCTGTTGTTGAAACCTTAACCGTATTGATGCCTATGACCTCGCCCTTTGAGTTAATAAGCGCGCCGCCCGAGTTACCGGAGTTGATAGCGGCATCAGTCTGAATTAAGTTCATAGTTCTTGTGTCTACTTCAACGGTTCTGTTAACCGCACTGACTATGCCCTGGGTAACGCTTCCGAAAAATTCAACGCCCATAGGATTGCCGATTGCGATTGCGGTTTCGCCGACTTCAACTTTTGACGAGTCGCCGAGAACTGCGACAGTCAAATCTTCGTTCGGCTGAATTTTTATAACCGCCAGGTCGGTTTCGCTGTCAGTACCTATAACCTCAGCTGTGTATTCCGAACCTGTGTTTAATAGTACGGTAATGCTGATTGCACCTTCAACAACGTGGTTGTTTGTAATGATGTATCCGTCGCTGCTTATGATGATGCCCGAACCCTGTGACTCAGACTCGCTGTAGCCCCCGAATATGCTAAGCTGTCCTTGTATTTTGCTCTTTATTCCGACAACGGCGGGACCGACTTCCTTTGCAATTTCCGTGGTTGATTTATTGCCGTCCGTTGAAGATGTATTGGTTGCGCCTGCAGTGCCGGATGATGTCTGAGACTCCGAATTGTCGGATTTAAGCGACTGCGAGAGGCTTGCTTTGTTACCGGCGGCTCCGTCCTTAGCACCGAATGAGTGACCAAGCGCGAATGCCCCGCCGAGTATCGCGAGGTTTAAAACCGCCGCTGCGAGCATTGCTGCGATATAACGCTTGGGCTGTTTCTTTCTCGGCTTTTTCTTTATATGTTCATTGTATGGGAAGTGATTTCCCGAGTGATTTCTTGCTGTATTTACACCGTTCATATATGCTTCGTTGCTGTACGGAACGCTTTGATATCCGTTAGATGAATAATCGGACGAAGCGCCGGAGTACGAATTATCAGGCTTGGCGGCGCTCTCAGTGCCTTCGTTAAACGAATACACCGCGTGGCTGCCGAGGTCTGACCCTTTCATACTGTAGGAAGTGTCGTCTTCGGAATTTTGTTCGTTTTTGGTTTTGTCAAATTCAAACTCGTTCATTTTATATAACCTCCGTTTAGCTTGTTCTTTGTTTTACAGGTATTATTATAAAATGAATATATGAAAAAACTATTAATAAAGTGTAATGTATTTTTTAAAAATAAAAAAGTATAGAATTGTATGGCTGTCACTAAAAAAGGCGCCTGGGCGCCTTTTTTAAATAAAGTTTATTCTGATTGATTTATCGCCTAAGGTCAAAACGTCATTGTTTTTGAGTTCGACTACGTGATTTAACGGTTTACCGTTGAGCATTGTGCCGTTGGTCGAGTTGTTATCCTCCGCCATAAGCTTTTTGCCGTCGCGTGTAAGTATGCAGTGTGCTGCCGAAACCATAGGTTTGTTTATTACAACGTCGCATTTCGGACTGCGGCCGATGATGATTTCATCTTCAACGGCTATTGTTTTCTTTTTGTTGGTATCTATTATTGTGACGCAGATTTTTATTTCGCGCACGGGTTTTGCGGGTTTCGTACTTTCCTCTTTATCAATTAAATTGTCGGGCTTTGCGTCAATGTCCTCGTCGTCTCTTGACTCATTTTCATCTTCTGCGTCCGTTTCAGCTTCCACGCTGTCGTCATTATCGGGCGCGTCAACAGCATCCTCGTCAATGTTCTCCGTGCTTTCGGGTTCGTCCGCGCTTTCCGGCTCATCTTCCGCCAAATCGTCCGAAGCGTCAATCATATGTCTTCCCGAGCGGCTTGTTTGATTATAATATTCATAAACCTCATCGTTATTATTTTGTTTTGGCCGCGGAGTATGAAACATACCGAAGCATATTAAAAACATAGCTATGGCAAACAGTATTCCCGCAATAAGTAAAATATAATTCAGAATATACACGAGACCCTTCTCCTTTAAATAAATTAAAATATAACAGTGACAGCGCTGTAGTTGTCCTTGGGTTTGTTCTTCCTGACAATCCGCTGCATCTTTCTCAGCCACTCCGAAGCGGATTTTGAATGTTTAAGAGTTTTTTCAACCTGTCTTTCGGTTACATTTTCCCAAAATCCGTCTGTACACAACAAAACTCCGTCTCCGCTGCGCACGGCTATCGGCGTAATAATTTCCGCCTGACACATCGGGTCGGCTCCAAGATACGCGGTGAGCTTTCGCCTGTCGCGGCTCTTCCTTATTCCCGGAAAACGGAAATCACCGTTTTCGTGCGCTTTATACGCAAGCGAGTGGTCGGGCGTAATATATTGAAGATAATTTTCACTCAGGTAATACATACGGCAGTTTCCGAGGTGACCGCATATTACGCAGTTGCCGTCGGTCAGCATAACAGCCGCAGATGCCTGATACTCCTCGGGGAACTCTGTATCTTTTTCAGCCTGTGTCATAGCCCAAAGCTTTTCATCGGCGTTTTTAAAATATTCGACAATAGTTTCGCGCGTGACGGCGGAAGTATTTTTGAAATCATATATAAACGAATCGATAACCATTTCCGATATCTTGTCCCCGTCGGCGGTGCAGCACGAGGCATCGCATACCGCAAAACAGCCGCAGCCGCAGTCCTCAAGCATACCAATAAAGTCCCGGTTAATTTCCTGATCACCGGAATTTCTGACAGATGAAATATCCATTATTATTCCCCTTAAATTAAGTAAAATCAGTTAAAAATATTATACTTCAAAAAATTGGCTATGTCAACTGTGGATTTGTGCATAATAAAAGCGGGCGTGCGCCCGCAGTCATTATTTATTCTTAATTATATGCGGCAAAGCCGGCATCATATGCGCTTTGGCAAGCGCAGTTGCGACAACTACCGCAATTATGTAATCCACTATATGGTGTGCTATTGTACCGAATACCGTAATCCACGTCATAGCCATTGTTGAGTAATTTGCATCAACCTTAGCGCCTGTTGCAAAGAATATCATAACGACGATACCTTCAAATATCCCGTGTATAATTCCTGTTGTACCGCAGATAAGAGTAAGGTTTATACGCTTTTTAATCATATACGCACCGACAATCGCAAATGCTATGTGAGACGCCGCTCTTATCGCAACGATAAGAGGAGTGGTTATGAAAAATCCGATAGTTGTGCCGATGGCTGTAAAAACTGCGGTCCACGGCGATATAAACATTGCGATTATCACCGGAACGTGCGCGATAAGCGTAGCCGAATACGGCCCTACAACAATTTTAAACGGCGGTCCCGTAAAAATCATAGGTATAAGAATTCCCAGTGCTATAAGCAGAGCCGAAATTACCAAGTCTTTTGTTTTAAGTTTTGTGTTCAAAGTAAACCTCCATTTAAGTTGTGTTAACCGGCAAAACAATTACAATATTTGTATATACTTATTCTATAATACCACGTAATGTAATATATGTCAATACATTTTATTAATTTTATATTGTTAAATAATTCACAAACAATGAGCCGGTGAAACATAAAAAATTGACATTGATTTTACCAAAAAATACTTGATAAATCTTTCGTGTTGGGTTAAAATATATCGTGGCTTACATATTTGAAAAATAATTAAACTTATATATTATTGGAGGTAATGAGAATGAATAAGATGACTGTAGACGACGTGCAGGTTAAGGGTAAGAAGGTACTTGTACGCTGTGACTTCAACGTTCCGATTAAGGACGGCAGGATTACGGATGAGACGAGAATTAACGGAGCTATGCCGACTATTAAGAAGCTTGTAGATGACGGTGCGAAGGTTATTCTTTGCTCGCATATGGGCAAGCCCAAGGGTCAGGTGGTTGAGAGCCTTTCGCTCGCTCCGGTTGCGAAGAGCCTTTCGGAAAAGCTCGGTAAGGAAGTTGTTTTCGCAGACGACGATAATGTTGTGGGCGAGAAAGCTAAGTCTGCTGTCTCTAAGATGCAGGACGGAGACGTTGTTCTGCTTCAGAACACACGTTTCAGGGCTGAGGAGACAAAGAATGAAGAAAACTTCAGCAAGGAGCTTGCATCGCTCGCTGAGATGTTTGTAAACGACGCTTTCGGCAGCGCGCATAGAGCGCACTGTTCAACAGTAGGCGTGACCGAGTATTTAAGCCCCTGCGTATCGGGTTATTTGCTTGCAAAGGAGCTTGACTTCTTAGGCAGCGCAATAGATAATCCGGTTCGTCCGCTTGTTGCTATCTTAGGCGGTGCGAAGGTTTCGGACAAATTAAACGTTATTTCGACGCTTCTTGAAAAGTGCGATACGCTTATCATCGGCGGCGGTATGGCTTATACATTCTTAAAGGCTAAGGGCTATGAAGTCGGCACATCACTTGTTGACGAGGATAAAATCGGTTATTGTAAGGATATGATGGATAAAGCTGAAAAGCTCGGCAAGACTCTGCTTTTGCCGGTTGATACGGTTGTTGCGAGTGAGTTCCCGAGCCCGATTGACGCTGAAATTGCTGTAAGCACAGTTCCGTCAAACGAAATCCCGGCTGACAAGATGGGTCTTGATATCGGTGAAAAGACAAGAGAGCTGTTTGCAGATACGGTTAAGAGTGCAAAGACGGTTGTATGGAACGGACCTATGGGCGTATTTGAGAACCCAATTCTCGCGAAAGGTACAGTGGCGGTTGCTCAGGCTCTCGCTGACACAGACGCGACAACAATTATCGGCGGCGGCGACAGTGCGGCTGCTGTTAACACGCTCGGGTTTGGAGATAAGATGACGCATATCTCGACAGGCGGCGGCGCTTCAATGGAATTCTTAGAGGGTAAAATACTCCCGGGCTGCGCTGCGCTCGATGATAAATAAACTGTGTGTCAGGCGAGTTTAATATAAATCGCATTGACAAATATTTAGTTAGGAGTTAGTAATTAATGAGAAAGAAAATAATTGCTGGAAACTGGAAGATGAACAAGACTCCGTCCGAGGCGAAAGCTCTTGCGTCTGAGATTGCCGAAAAGGCGGCAAATGCAGCGTGTGATGTTGTTGTATGCCCAGCAGCTGTATGTCTGCCCGGCGTAATTGACGCTGCTAAAGGCAGCAATGTTAAAGTCGGCGCACAGAATGTCCATTTTAAAGAGAGCGGCGCGTACACTGGCGAAATTGCTGCAGATATGCTGAACGATATCGGAGCGGAGTACGTTATAATAGGACATAGTGAAAGAAGGCAGTACTTCGGCGAAACCGATGAGATGGTAAATCTTAGAACCAAAGCCGCGCTTGCGGGCGGACTTAAGCCTATCGTATGCGTAGGCGAAAGCCTTGCCGAGCGTGAGGCGGGAATTACGGATGATACCGTGCGCCGCCAGACAAAGCTTGCGCTTTTGGGAATAGAAAAGGCGGATGCTGAAAAAGTGATAATCGCGTACGAGCCAATTTGGGCAATCGGGACGGGTAAGACCGCGACGGCTGAACAGGCTGACGAGGTATGCGGAATTATTCGTGAGACTGTCGCAAAGCTCTACGGTAATGAAACAGCTGAAAAGATTAGAATTCAGTACGGCGGAAGTATGAACGCCAAGAATGCGGCAGAGCTTTTATCAAAGCCGAATATTGACGGCGGACTTATCGGCGGCGCAAGCCTTAAGCCGGACGACTTTGCCGTAATTATCGGCGCGGCGGAGTAATTCAGATAAGGAGTAGATATAATGAGCAAGAAACCATATGCGCTAATCATCATGGACGGTTTCGGCGAGAATGCGCGTCATGACGGAAACGCTATATATTCGGCAAATACGCCAAATCTTGATAAATATATGAAGGAATGCCCGACAGCAATCGTTCACGCATCGGGTATGGACGTCGGGCTCCCCGATGGACAGATGGGTAATTCCGAGGTAGGACACACAAACATCGGCGCAGGACGCGTTGTGTATCAGGAACTGACCAGAATTACTAAGGCGATTGAGGAGGGCACGTTCTTTGAAAACGAAGCTCTAATGGGCGCGGTAGAGAACTGCAAAAAGCATAACAGCGCACTGCATCTTATGGGACTGCTGTCACCGGGCGGTGTACACAGCCATCAGAACCATCTCTACGGTTTGCTTGAGCTTGCCAAGAGGAACGGACTCAGCGATGTACACGTTCACGGATTTTTGGATGGCCGTGATGTACCGCCCTCATCGGCAGAGGAATATATAAAGGAGCTTGTTGCCAAGGAGCGTGAAATCGGCGTTGGCGATATAGCTTCTATTATGGGCAGATACTACGCAATGGACAGAGACAATCGCTGGGAGCGTGTCGGCAAGGCGTATGATGCAATAGTCAAAGGCGAAGGCAACAAGGCGGAAAGCGCGGTTGAAGCAATTCAACAGAGTTATAATAATGATGTAACGGATGAATTTGTGGTTCCCTGCGTGATAGAAAAGGACGGCAAGCCGGTCGGAACAATCAAGGAAAACGACTCGGTGATATTCTTCAACTTCCGTCCCGACAGAGCGAGAGAGATAACAAGAACAATTGTTGACCCCGAATTTATTGGATTTGAGCGTGAACTTTTCGACACATACTTCGTTACAATGACACAGTATGATGCGACTATGCCGAACGTGAACGTAGCGTTCAAGCCCGAGAGCCTCACAAATACATTTGGCGAGTATATCAGCAAAAAGGGTCTTACTCAGCTGAGAATTGCAGAAACCGAGAAGTACGCTCACGTAACGTTCTTCTTCAACGGCGGCGTAGAAGCTCCGTATGACGGCGAGGACAGAGCGCTTATAAATTCGCCCAAGGTTGCGACATATGATATGCAGCCCGAAATGAGCGCATACGAGGTGACTGACGAGGTCGTAGGGCGCATTAAAAGCGGAAGATATGATGCGATAATCTTAAACTTCGCAAACTGTGATATGGTCGGTCACACCGGCGTGTTTGATGCGGCGGTTAAGGCTGTTGAAACGGTTGACGAGTGCGTAGGCAAGGTAGTTGACGCACTTCTTTCGATGGGCGGCGAAGCCCTCATCACAGCCGACCACGGCAACGCAGACCAGATGGTGGACTACGAAACAGGCGAGCCGTTCACGGCGCATACCACAAACGTAGTTCCGCTTATCTTAATCGGCAGAGACGATGTGAAGTTAAAGGACGGCAGACTTGCCGATTTAACGCCCACTCTTTTAGATATGATGGGTATAGAAAAACCCGCCGAAATGACCGGCGAGTCACTGCTTGAAAGATAAATATACACTAAATGCCCCGCCTTTCGCGGGGCATTTCAGAATGTCGAAAAAGTTTAAAATATCAATTAATAGTTATAGGTTAATAGGCGCCTGTGTTCGCGGACGCAGTGATACGCATAAATAATAACGCGTATTCCCTATTCGCGTATTCAATTTAAAGACATTGCAAACCAATGTGCACAATCGTTAATTCCTGCCGTCACACATCAAAGATGTGTGGTCACAAATATCTAATTCCTAATCTCTACGTTGCCGCAGCCTATTTTGTTTCCGCTGCTGCCGCTCGGCTGTGTTTTGAAGTCATCGGGCATATCGTGTATAACTACGGTTCTGCCGAGTATTTCATCTATTGTAAATCTGTCGGTAATAAACGAGAGGAACGCGTATCCGTTGCAGCCAAACAGCGGCGGCATATCTCCTGCGTGGTTGGGGTGCTCGCAGCCGTGCGGATTATAGTGCGCTTTTGTGTCTGCAAACGGGTCGTCGGCGTTTCCGCTGCACGACATTCCCTCGTGAATATGGAACCCGAAAATTCTGCCGCCGCATTTGCCGTTTCCTTTAGGCAAGCCGCAGATGTTTGCGGTTACCATAACGCCAGCGGATTTTTGCTCAAAGCTGACCGTGCCTTGCAGCTCGGGATAATTCGGGCTTCCCTTTATAACTGCAATTGCTTTCATTATATTATTATTCATTATTTAATACCTCCAAACTTATAATATGTTCACGCAGCATAATATGTGACGACATCAAAATACTTGAAAATATTAGATTTACATAGTATAATTAAAAAAACGCCGGGCGCAGCCTTCCCTTCCCTTTTAAGGGGAGGTGGAAAGACGGAAGGGTCGTAATGGTTGTTTTAAAATAAAGGATATATCAAAGGAACAGAGTAATCTATGAAGAAATTAGTTACGGGAATATTGGCGCACGTCGATTCGGGAAAAACTACGCTTTCGGAGGCAATGCTGTATCGTGCGGGCGAAATTCGCAGGCTCGGGAGGGTCGACCACGGCGATGCGTTTCTTGATACAAACGATATTGAACGCGACAGGGGAATTACGATATTTTCAAAACAGGCACAGCTCAGCATCGGCGATACAGAACTTACGCTGCTTGATACGCCCGGACACGTTGATTTTTCAACCGAGACCGAGCGTACTCTTTGTGTGCTTGATTATGCCGTGCTGGTCATAAGCGGAACCGACGGAATACAGAACCATACCGAAACGCTTTGGGAGCTGCTAAAGAGATATGGTGTTCCTGTCTTTTTATTCATCAATAAAATGGATATCAGTGAGAAGTCCCGCGCGGAGCTTACTCAGGAATTAAGGTTGCGCCTCAGCGACGGGTGCGTGGACTTTGGTGCGGAGGAGTTTTTTGAAGATGCTGCAATGTGCGATGAAGCGCTTTTGGAGAGCTATTTAAAGAGCGGAACCCTTGATAAAACACAGCTTAAAATGGCAATATCAAAGAGAAAAATATTTCCGTTTTTTTTCGGTTCGGCGCTTAAGCTTGACGGAGTGGACGAATTCTTAAATCTTCTCGATACCTATATGACCGAACCTGAGCGCGGCAGAGAATTTGGCGCGAAAGTATTTAAGATATCCGAGGATGAACGCGGCGAAAGACTGACGTACATCAAAATCACGGGCGGAAGTCTTAAAATTAAGGACGAGCTTTGCTCGCGTCCCGACAGCCGCGGCGAGTGGTGTGAAAAGGTAAATCAAATCCGTATATACTCCGGCGCGAAGTATTTAACTGCCGAAGAAGCGGTGGCAGGAACAGTCTGCGCTGTGACAGGGCTCAGTAAGACCTATCCCGGTGAGGGATTGGGCGCAGAGGAGAATACTGAGGAAAACATCCTCCAGCCTGTATTGTCGTTCAGCGTACGTATAGAGGACGGCACGGATTTAAATACCGCACTTAAGAACTTAAGAAAGCTGGAGGAGGAAGAGCCGCAGCTTCATATAATATGGAACGAACGCCTTCAAGAGATACACGTTCGGCTTATGGGCGAGGTTCAGCTTGAAGTCCTGCGCCGCATTATAAAAGAACGGTTTGATATGGATGTCGATTTCGGCAGGGGCAGTATAGCGTATAAGGAGACGATTTCTGGCGCTGTCGAGGGAGTGGGGCACTATGAACCCCTCAGGCATTATGCCGAAGTGCATTTGATGCTCGAACCCGGCAAGGAGGGCAGCGGGCTGAAGTTTAAAACAAACTGCAGCGAGGACAGCTTAGACAGAAACTGGCAGAGACTTATTATGACGCACCTTGAGGAAAAGACGCATCTCGGTGTATTAACGGGCTCGCCGATAACCGATATGACAATAACGCTCACGGCAGGGCGGGCGCATAAGAAGCATACCGAGGGCGGAGATTTTCGTCAGGCGACTTACCGCGCGGTGCGGCAGGGGCTTATGACGGCTGACAACGTGTTGCTTGAGCCGTGGTACAGGTTTAGCCTTGAAGTGCCTCAGGAATTCATTGGCAGGGCGATGAATGACATACAGCAGATGAGCGGAGAATTTGAGCCGCCGGAAATAAGCGGCGAAATGTCCGTGCTGAGCGGAACCGCGCCGGTGTCTGAAATGATGGATTATTTTTCCGAGGTAACGGGCTACACAAGCGGACGCGGACGGCTCAGTTGTACAATAGACGGCTATAAGCGGTGTCATAATGCCGATGAGGTTATCGCTGAGATGGATTATGACCCCGAGGCGGATATTGAAAATACGCCTAATTCGGTATTCTGCTCGCACGGAGCGGGATTTTCGGTCAAGTGGGATGAGGTGAGCGAATATATGCATATAAGC
>UQOT01000011.1 GCA_900542675.1 uncultured Eubacteriales bacterium
TTTTCTCTTTGCCATCCATTATATATGGATCATCAACCGTTCCGCTTCCGGATTTGATATATGCATTTTCTTCATCTAAGTAGAACGCAGGACGGATGCCTGATTTAAATCGAGACTGGGTGTTAACCACATTCGACATTAATCTTTTCATAAAATCCTCCTATTATTTTATCATATGTTTGCAACAGGTCTATGTAGGTCAAGGAATACTTGCATATCTTTAGCATTAAGGAAGTCCTTCTAAATAATTATATCATATCATTTCAATTTAAACAATATTATATAATTAATAATCATCAGAGTGTCAAAATAGTTATAGAATTATTGCATCACGCAAGGCTCCCAGTAGGGGCGCATTGCGTGGCTGTCATATATTGAATGCTCGGAAAATTTTAGACAAACCAATATACTATAAAAATTTTTCAAAAAAGACTTGACAAGAGTTTGACGGTGTGGTAATATATCACAGTAAAGCAGAAGTGTACTTCTCTCCTTCGCGAATAGCAAAAGGATATCATTCTTAAATATAACGAATGTGAGCGGTGTACTTTTGTGCCCCGCATTTTTTATGCAAATTTTTATAATTCATTTGGGAGGTGTTTTTTATAGCTAAGCAGGATTTGATGATTAACGACGAAATCAGGGATAAGGAAGTTCGCCTTATCGGTTCTGACGGTGAACAGCTCGGTATCGTTTCAAACGCTCAGGCTCAGAAGCTGGCTGAGGATAAAAACCTCGATTTAGTCAAGATTGCACCGCAGGCAAAACCGCCGGTGTGTAAGATTATGGACTACGGCAAGCACAAGTTTGAGATGTCAAAGAGGGAGAAGGAGAACCGCAAAAATCAAAAGGTTGTTGCGATTAAAGAGGTTCGACTCAGCCCGAATATTGATGAGCACGACTTTAACACCAAGCTTAAAAACGGCATAAAGTTTTTAAAGAACGGCGATAAAGTCAAGGTTTCGGTCAGATTTAGAGGTCGTGAAATCACGCATTCATCTTTGGGAAAGGATATGCTTCTTAAGTTCAAGGAAGGCGCTGCGGAATACGGCGACGTTGACAAGGGCATAAAGATGGAAGGCAGAAATATGGCTATGTTTATTACACCGAAGAAGAATTAATAAAAAACTATTGCATAATGACGGTAATTAACTTGTAAACACTACAACCAATACGGAAGGAGAAATAAAAATGCCTAAAATTAAGACTCACAGAGGCGCAGCTAAGCGTTTCGGCATCACAAAGAACGGCAAGGTTAAAAGAGGCAAGGCGTACAGAAGCCACATTCTTAACAAGAAGTCTACAAAGAGAAAGAGAAAGCTCAGAAAGGGCGGTTATCTTTCAAAGGCAAACGCTGCCACAATCAAGGGTATGATTCCTTATAAATAAGCGTTAAGCTTTTTTGGAGCAGATTTTTGATTTTAACTTATACTATTTGAAATACTATCTTGAGATTAGGAAAGGAAAATTACTATGGCAAGAATAAAAGGCGCAGTTAAGACTCGCGCAAGACGCAAAAAGATTTTAAAGCTTGCAAAGGGCTACAGAGGAGCTAAGAGTAAGCTTTACAGAACCGCCAATCAGGCAGTTATGAAGTCTCTTTCGTACGCGTACAGAGACAGAAAGGTTAAAAAGAGAGAGTTCAGACAGCTTTGGATTGCGCGTATAAACGCAGCGGCAAGGATGAACGGTATGAGCTACAGCGTGTTTATGAACGGTCTTAAGAAGAACAGTATAAACATCAATAGAAAGATGCTCGCGGAAATCGCGGTTTCAGACCCCGAAGCGTTCAAGCAGCTTGTTGAGAAAGTTAAATAATTACGTATTTTAAAGTTATACCTCTTGTCGGGGGTATAACTTTTGCTATATACTAAGGTGCGCAGGAATGTCTGCTGCGGAGGTGTTAATTTGGAGATTATCGTAAGCAAGGATAACAAAAAGCTTAAGCTGCTAAAGTCGCTCTCGCTCAAGAAAAACCGCGATAAAACGGGACTTTTTTCGGTTGAGGGAAAGCGTATGACAAATGAGGCGTTAAAGTACGTTGGTGATAAGATTGAATTTGTGTATGCCGGTGAAATATTTGCCAATGAGAATAAAAATTTGCTTAAAGCTATTGACGAAAACGGAATTTCCGTCTATACTGTGAAGGATAATTTGTTAAAGCAGGTATCCGATACGGTGACGCCGCAGGGGATAGGTGCAGTTTTAAAAATGCCCGATATACCGGAGGTAAGCGAGGCGGACAAGTTCGTTCTTGTGCTTGACGGAGTGTCGGAGCCCGGGAATTTGGGTACAATAATCCGTACGGCTGAGGCTGCGGGGATTGACCGGGTGTATATGATGAAGGGCTGTGCCGATATATTTAATCCAAAGGTTGTGCGTTCGACTATGGGTTCGATATTCCGTGTTCCGTTTATATGCGGCTGTACGGCTTTGGATATTAAGAATATCAAAAACAATGGGTTTGAGATTATATCCTCATCTCTCGGTGAGAGTATGGATATAAACGAATATAATAAAAATCATAAAAAGCGCGCACTGGTTATAGGCAGCGAGGCATTCGGCGTATCTGATGAAATTCTCGCTGTTTCGGATAAACGTGTGCATATACCGATGTGCGGCAAAGTTGAGTCGCTAAACGCTGCGGTTGCGGCGGGGATACTTATGTATATGCTTTAATCATATTGCGGCGGAGGAGAAGGCAATGGCAAGCGATGAGGAAATTTTATACAGTTTGTGGATTAATGATGTGTGTAAACACAATCCGGATCTGATACACAAATGTAATAATCTCGGATTTACGCCTGAGGAGATATATAGGGGCGAAGCCGATAAGAAGGCGATTAAGTCAGTGCTTAAAAATCATTACTCCGCATTAAAACGCAAGGATTTAAGCGGTGCAGAGTCAATTTTAAAGTGTTGCCGTGACGAAAATATACGGATTTTACTTTATGATGATGAGGAATATCCGTTTATACTGAAGAATGTTTATATGCCGCCGAGAATACTCTATACAAAGGGTGAAGAACTGAACCTAAACGATTATCTCACGATAACCGTTATTGGCAGCCGCAAAGGTTCGGATAAGGGCGAGGAGCTGACTTGTAGACTTTCGTACGATATGGCTGCCGCAGGAGCGGTTATAGTCAGCGGTATGGCGCTCAAGTTTGACGCAGCAGCGCATATGGGTGCATTGCTTGCGGGACAGAAAACAGTTGCCGTGCTCGCAGGCGGCGTTAATGTGATTTATCCCAAAGAGAATACGGATTTGTATGAGAAAATATTAAATCAGGGTATGATAGTTTCCGAGCGTCCGCCCGAGATGGCTGGCAGAGCGCACTTCTATCAGGAACGCAACAGAATTTTAATAGGTCTGTCGTACGGTCTTTTGGTGACCGAGGGCAGAAAAGACGGCGGCACAAGTATAACAGTAAAGCACGGTTGGGAGTCGAACAGGGATATGTTTGCGGTTCCGGGCAATCCGAGCGACGAGATGTCTTATGTGCCAAACTCGATGCTACACGACGGAGCGGTAGTTACGCTGACGGCAGATGACGTAATCGGTCAGTATGAACTGGTTTACGAAAAGCAGCTGGAAAACGGCAGGGCAAACTTGAAACACGACCCGCCGCCCTTTGAGGAGATGTTGTTCGAGCTGGATAGACCAAAGCAGTCTGTTCGGCACAAGAAATCCGATGATAGAAAACCTAAGAAAGAAAAAGAAAATAAAGAAAACAAAAGAAATGAGAAACCCGATTTCAGTAAATACAATAAGGAGCAAGTAAAGATACTTGAGTTCTTATATGAAAGCGGCAGCGCAGAGCATATGGATGAAATCATACGGGCGACGGGGCTTGAAACGTCTGCGGTGTCAAATATGATGCTTCTTCTTCAGATAGACGGCGCTGTAAAGCAGAGTATGGGAAACCTGTATACACTTAATATATAACGGAGGATTATTATGGCAGAGAAAAAGACAGCCGGAAGAACAGCAGGCAAGAAAAAGCTGGTTATCGTCGAGTCTCCGACGAAGGTTGACAGCGTTAAAAAATACCTTGGCAGCTCATATAACATCGAGGCTACCATGGGGCATCTGCGCGACCTCCCGAAGAGCCAGCTCGGCGTTGATATAGAGAATGATTTTGAACCGAGATACATCACTATCCGCGGCAAGGGCGACCTTATTGCTAAGCTCAAGAAAAAGGCGAAGTCCGCTTCAAAGGTCTATCTTGCGACCGACCCTGACCGCGAAGGCGAGGCAATATCGTGGCATCTTGCAAATATTTTGGGTATTGACCCCAAAAGCGATTGCCGCATCACGTTTAACGAGGTCACAAAGGACGCGGTTAAAGAGGCGGTCAAGGATGCACGCGGGATTGATATGGATTTGGTTGATGCGCAGCAGACGCGTCGTGTGCTTGACAGAATAGTGGGATATCAGATAAGCCCGCTGCTCTGGAAAAAGGTGAAAAAAGGTCTCAGTGCGGGACGTGTGCAGTCGGTGGTTACCCGTATGATTGTTGACCGCGAACGTGAGATTGACGCGTTCAATCCGCAGGAATACTGGACGATTGATGCAAAGCTTACAAACGAAAACGGCAGGCTTCCGTTTATTGCCAAATTTTACGGTACTGCGGACGGCAAAAAAATGCCGCTTGAGACCGAAGCGGAGGCTATGGCGGTCGTCTCAGAGATAAAGAATGCGGAGTTTACCGTTTCAAAGATTACAAAGAAGGAGACAAAACGCCGCAGCGCACCGCCGTTTACGACAAGTACGATGCAGCAGGAGGCTTCAAGAAAGCTGAACTTTACGACCCGACGCACAATGATGGCGGCTCAGCAGCTCTACGAAATGGGATTTATAACCTATATGAGAACCGATTCGTTGCGTATAGCCGAGGTGGCGCAAAATGATGCGCGCAGCTTTATAGCTGAAAAATTCGGCAAAGAGTACGTGCCGTCCATTCCTAAGAGATATAAGGCAAAAAAATCGGCACAGGACGCGCACGAGGCGATAAGACCGACCTTCGCTGCAAATATCCCGGAAAAGTATAAGGATACATTTAAGCCCGACCAGTTCAAGCTCTATCGTTTGATATGGCAGAGGTTTATGGCAAGTCAGATGGCGGATGCAATTCTTGACACCGTAAGCGCAGAAATTAAGACCGACAAATATCTGTTCAAAGCAAACGGCAGTACGGTAAAATTTGCCGGATTTATGACACTTTATGTAGAGAGCAGCGATTCTAAGGAGGAGAAGGCGAAGAAGCTTCCGGTGCTTACCGAAAACCAGAAGCTGAAGTGTGCGGCTATCGACCCGCAGCAGCACTTTACGCAGCCACCGCCGAGGTATACCGAGGCGACGCTCGTTAAGGCGATGGAGGAGGACGGTATCGGCAGACCGAGTACCTACGCTCCGACAATTGCAACCATAATCGCAAGAGGTTACGTTGCCCGCGAGAAAAAGACTCTGTATCCGACCGAGCTCGGATATATAGTGACCGACCTTATGAAGGACAATTTTGAAGATATAGTCGATATCGGCTTTACCGCAAATATGGAGGACAAGATTGAGGATGTAGCCGACGGCTCTACGAGCTGGAAAAAGGTAATACGCGATTTCTACGGTCCGTTTGAAAAAACGCTTAAGGATGCAGAGGAGAAGATAGGCGATATCGAGATAAAGGACGAGGAGTCGGATGTTGTCTGCGAAAAGTGCGGCAGAAAGATGGTTTATAAGCAGGGTAAATTCGGTAAGTTTTTGGCGTGTCCGGGCTTCCCCGAGTGCAGAAATACCAAGCCGATAACCGTCGAGCTCGGCGTTGCTTGTCCTAAGTGCGGCGGCAAGGTTCTGGTTCGCAAATCAAGGAAGGGCGCGACTTTCTATGCGTGCGAGCATTCTCCTGAGTGCGACTTTATATCGTGGGACGAACCGACAGACGAAAAGTGCCCGAAGTGCGGAAGCATTTTAATGAAGAAGCACGCGTTCCGCAGAAACGGCCCGATAAACTATGTATGCTATAACGAAAACTGCGACTATGTAAGAAAACCCGAACCCAAAAAGAAAAAACAGTAAAGACACAAACCGCAGAACGTTCTTCAAGGAGAGATATATGAAACTTAAAATAATCGGTGCGGGTCTTGCCGGCTGCGAGGCTGCGTGGCAGGCTGCAAAGCTCGGTATACAGGTTGAGTTATGCGAGATGAAGCCCCAAAAATTTTCACCCGCGCATAAGAATGCGGATTTTGCCGAGCTTGTGTGCAGCAATTCACTGCGCGCTGACGGAATTTATAACGCAGTCGGATTGCTCAAGGAAGAGATGCGCCGCTTAGGCTCGCTTATTATGGAGTGCGCCGATGCGACAAAGGTTCCGGCAGGCGGTGCGCTTGCGGTTGACCGCGAAGGTTTTTCGCGCCTTGTAACCGAGAAGATACGTTCAAATCCGAATATAACGGTATCTGAGGGCGAGGTAACCGAGATAAATCCCGATGAGTATACGATTATCGCCGCCGGACCTCTTGTGTCTGAGGGACTCCAAAATGAAATCCACAGATTGATAGGTGAGGATTATCTGCACTTTTTTGACGCGGCGGCGCCGATAGTGAGCTATGACAGTATTGATATGACCAAGGCATTTAAGGCGGCGCGTTACGGCAAGGGCGGAGCGGACTATATCAATTGCCCGATGAACAAGGAAGAATACCTTGAATTTTACCGTGCATTGATTACAGCCGAGGCGGCGCCCGTGCACGGCGACGTTGAGGACCCGAAGGTGTTTGAGGGCTGTATGCCTATTGAGGTTATGGCAAAGCGCGGCGAGGACACTATGCGCTTCGGTCCGCTCAAGCCGGTCGGACTTGAAAATCCGCACAGCAGCGAAAGACCGTACGCCGTAGTTCAGCTAAGGCAGGATAACGCGGCGCATAGTATGTTTAACATCGTCGGTTTTCAGACGCACCTTAAATTCGGCGAGCAAAGAAGAGTTTTCGGCTTAATTCCCGGTCTTGAAAACGCAGAGTTCGTGCGCTACGGTGTAATGCACAGAAACACATATATTAATTCGCCCAAGCTGCTCGATAACACCTATCGAATGACTGAATATAACAAGATTTATTTTGCAGGACAGATAACGGGTGTTGAGGGGTATATCGAATCCGCATCAAGCGGTCTTCTCGCCGGTATGTATGCCGCAAAGACGATTTTGGGCGAGGATTTTACGCCGTATACAGCGAACACGGCAATCGGCGCTCTTTCAAATTACGTATCAAACAGAAGCGTCACAAACTTTCAGCCAATGAACGTAAATTACGGCATAATCTCAGATTTGGGCGAACGCATAAGAGACAAGCGTGAAAAGGCTGAAAAAATCGCCGAACGTGCACTTAATGAAATCGAGAATTAATTCGGCCGCTCCGCACGGAGCGGCTGCCAATCCCACATCTTACGAGGGAAGATTTTTTTGACAAATATTGTAAATTCGCGCGATAAATAATGGATTAATAAAAATATTGTTGACTTTTTGCCGAATATGTGTTATATTTGTTATGAAATGATTACATTTTAATTAAAAATGGTATATTTTAGTGTATATGAAGGGATGGTGACATTGGTGCAGGATATAAAGCATACGAAAAAGCTTGTTTCTGTAATAATTGCATTGGCTATTGTTATGACATCATTTATTCCTTCTATTGCCGTGCTGGCGGATGATCCGGCAGGGGGTGGCGGTTCGCAGCCGAAGATTAAGATTATCGGCTCGACAATAAAGAATAGTGATGATTTTTTTGAACTCAGCGTTGAGATTGACCCGCGTATTGTCGGGTTCTCGTCTTTAGCTGCGGTTCTTCAGTATCGAACGGACATTATTGTCCCCGTTGCCTGGGATGACGGCGGAACAGAAGTTCCGCTCACCGGTAATGATTGGCAGAATATTGCGGCGGTGCCCGCGGTAGCTCCTGCTGAGATTTCCGGTAAAACTGCGCTTACATATAAGGAGCCTGACCCGAGTGTGGATGAGGGTGAAGATCCGATAAAAAGTAATACCGCATATCTGTATCTGTCCAGCGAGGCTCCGCTGTCGGAACCGGTTGATACAACAATAGATACAACTAATACCGCGGCTCCCGATGCGGGTAAGCTGAACGGTGTTGTACGCACGATTACAGTACGTTTTAAATATGTCGGCACAGGTGAAGACGAGGATGCTGTTAAAGCTGCCAAAGCGGTAAGCAAGCAGTATGTCATAGATAACTTTGCCGCCGGCAATAAAGACGTTGTAAGCCTTGCGCCCGACGCTGTTGCTGCGTCGTCGCCTGCCGGTCAGTGTGTTGTATACTCGGCAGACGACACTGTAAAGGAATTTTACTATACGCCTGATAATGACGCAACGGCAGGTCTCAAAATAGGTACATTAATGACCGCTGCCCCGACCTTCGAACTTAAGCAGGACGAAGATACCGCCAATTCCGGCGGAGGCGGCGCCGACCCGGCAGACTTTGCCCCGGTTGTATTCTTTGATTGGGATGAGTCTACGCTTTTGGGTTCGATGGTTGTAAATTCTGCCGCTGCGGAGACTGAGATTAACGAATATTTCAACAGCTTTGCTATAACAAAGCTGCCCGCAGGTCAGTTTCAGCTTTCTGATATGTGTGACTACGATTTGACTACAGATGCGGATTATAATGCCGCGTATAACAATACAACTTTTGTTACGTCCGATGCCGACAAGGCTAAATACCCGCTTGCGGCGAAGGATGGTTACACCTTCGGTAAGTGGATTGACTTTGACGGTCCCGAGGATCAGTATACCGTATACGGCAAGGCGGTTTCTGCTGTAAGTGCCGGTACAATTATTACAATTCCTGAGCCGTCAAATCCTTCATACAACAAGATTAAGGATGGTCTTGTACTAAAAGCGTCGTATATTGCTAATTCAAAAATTGACCCGGACACAGTTTTGACGACTCCACCGCAACGTGTTTATTCTATTTCAAACACGACCGACCCAAACGCGCGTAACTTCGGTATGTATGATGCCACAAATTATGCTGTCAGAGTGACTGTTACACGTAATAATAGAGATGTTGATAATCCTCTTCCTGTTCAGAGGGCGAGTAAGTCTGCCGCAGTTGCGGTATTTAAGTTGCCGGGTGGTGCACAGTTCTATTCGTTGGTTAATTTAAGTAATGTTGATGAGCAAGTTGCGGAGTTTGCAGTTCCGGCAGTTGCTGAATCTGCCACTGTATATTTCAGAGATATCGGAGGTGTCGACAACTGGGCAGGTGGTGCTGCTAACCGCTCTGATGGATTTACTGTTAATTTAGAGGACATGAAGATTTGCGGCAATGTTGATTATTTAAATCAGACTGCACTTGAGTACGTTTCGGGTAATGGACCCGGTCAGACATATTACACTAATGCAGGTCTGACATTAGCAGGCAGCACAGCTGCAATAAGAAGAAATGCTATTCAGGCTATTAAGACTGCACAGGGACTTAAACCGGAGGGCAGTAAGTTTTTGTCTCAGGCGGAAATGCAGTACGCAATTGATAATAACGGTGCATTGATGCCTTCATCGTAAGATATTAAATTTAAAATCAAAAGAGGTCGGCGAGTCCGACCTCTTTTTTGTCTAATTAAAACAAATACATTGATTTACACTTACGATAATGATATAATAAGTTCAAAGGATGTGATAATATGAAGCGGACTTTGCTTAATACACTTGCTGCCGAGAAAGAGGCAAAACTCTCGGGCGGAATATATCATAAGATACAGGTTGACCTCACGTATAATTCAAATCATATAGAGGGCAGCAAGCTTACACACGCTCAGACACGGTATATTTTTGAGACAAACACAATCGGCTTGGGTGAGGGTGCTGCAAGTGTTGATGATATTATTGAGACGGCAAACCATTTTAAATGTATCGATTATATAATAGACAATGCAGACCGGCCTTTGAGCGAAGAGCTTATTAAAACGCTTCATTATATATTAAAGAGTTCAGCGAGCGATTCACGCCTTGAGTGGTTTGCGGTCGGGGAATATAAAAAGCTGCCGAACGAGGTTGGAGGAAGCACAACGGTTTTGCCCGAAAATGTTGCAGATGAGATAAAAAAGCTGCTTTGTAATTATAACGCGCTTAAAACCGTCACTTTGTTTGATATATTAGACTTTCACCAAAAGTTTGAGAGCATACACCCGTTTCAGGACGGAAACGGCAGGGTAGGCAGGCTCATTATGTTTAAAGAGTGCTTAAAGTATAACATAGTTCCATTTATAATAGATGAAGATATCAAAATATTCTACTACCGCGGACTTTCAGAGTGGAACACAGAAAAAGGTTACCTAACCGACACCTGCCTGTCCGCACAGGATAAGTTTAAAAAAGTTTTGGATTATTTCAGAATAGAATACGAAGAATAGCGTAAAATGCGCCCAGTGCCAACCCAATGTGAGGTGCGAGTTCCGCATTATGTGGCAGAAACCGTTAATATGGCACGGAACGCCGGGGTCGACGTTCCCTACACACAGGGGGAAGTGCATATTGATGTTAAGGTGCCAATAGCATATATTTTGGCACTAACACCAAAGACATTTTTTAAACCATTCGTAGGGAACGACGACCCCGGCGTTCCGTGCACGGTAATGATTAACACCAATCCCATATCATATGGCGGAAATCGTAAATTTGGCACGGAGCGTCGACTCGGCGCTCCGTGCACGGTAACGGTTGGAGCAACATTATATTCTTGAGCACAACCATAAATTATCAATGGCACTGAAAGGATTTATATGCAAAACGAACTGCAAAAATATAAACAAAGGAAAAATCCGCGTTTAAAGAATTATGATTATACAACTATTGGCGGATATTTTATAACGATATGTACAAAAGACCGCAGTAACATATTATCGGAAATTATTTCCGATGAGTACAATTTTCGTGATTATGAGACAGAGGGCAGAGTGGATCCGCAATTATTATCATATGGAATAATTGCGGAAAAATATATAAAATCAATTCCGAATTCATATAAAAATATCACGCTCGATAATTATGTTATTATGCCTAATCATATACATATGATTTTAATATTACGTGATAAGACAGAAACAAGCGTATCCGATGTAATAGGTGCATTTAAGAAATTTGTCTACCGAGAATGCGGTAAAAGTATTTTTCAAAAATCATTTCATGACCATATTATAAGAAATAGTAAAGATTATGAACGTATATTCAATTATATTGAACATAACCCAATGAATTGGGAATTAGATTGTTTTTATAAATGAGACGAGTTGTTTTAATTCGCCAATTCCATATATTTTGGCAACAACTCAAAAGACATTTTGCAAACCATTCGTAGGGAACGACGACCCCGGCGTTCCGTGCAAATTAACGGTTTGCGCCATATAATGTGGGATAAGCGCATCTCATTGGTTTAGCACGGAGCGCCGAGTCGACGCTCCCTACACACGTAAGTGGTGCATATTGTTAGTTAAGTGCCAATAGCATATATTTTGGTGCCAACACCAAAGATATTTGTAAACCATTCGTAGGGAACGACGACCTCGGCGTTCCGTGCACGGTAATGGTTTGCGCCATATTATATATTTTGGCGCCAACATAAACCACCACGTTCCGTGCATACGAGTCGGGGCGACTTTATGCTTGCCTTTTAAAACATATCGAATTATGTCAAGTTTATTCAGTTAATTGAATAAACTTGACATAATTATGTTATTATGTTATGATTATTGCACAAAAAGGACGGTGTGAAAAATGATAATCAGACAGGAATATTTAAATGAATTAATTAGCTTTAAGGATAAGCAGTTGATTAAAGTCGTAACAGGTATAAGACGCTGCGGAAAATCAACTTTATTTGAGCTTTATTGTGATTATCTGAAAGAGAATGGCGTAAGTGATGAACAAATTATTTTTATTAATCTTGAAGATCCTGAATTTAATAATATTAAAGAATATATGCAGTTATATAATTATGTTAATGAAAGATTGCTGCCAAATCAAAAAAATTACGTATTTTTAGACGAGGTACAAAATGTAGCTGAGTTTCAAAAAGCGTGTGATGGATTGTTTATAAAAAATAATGTTGATTTATATATAACCGGCTCGAATGCCTATTTATTGTCGGGTGAGCTTGCGACATTGCTCTCAGGCAGGTATGTGGAAATAAAAATGCTTACGCTGTCATTTAAAGAATATGTAAATGCGCTTGGTGATAAAACGGATTTAAGTCGCAAATACACAAGCTATATTACAAACAGCGGATTTCCGTATGCACTTCGGCTTTCCGGCAAGAAGGAGATACGTTTGTACCTTGACAGTATTTATACATCTGTTGTGCTCAAGGATATTGTGTCCAGAAAGAGGATTTCAAATGTGACTATGCTTGAAAATATTATAAGATTTATGTTTGATAATATAGGTAATCCCGTATCTGCGACAAAAATTGCAAATTCACTGAATTCAAACGGCAGCAGAGTCTCTGTCAATACGGTTGAGTCATATCTTGAGGCTTTGGTCGACAGTTATGTTTTATATAAAGCTTTGAGGTATGACATAAAGGGCAAGCAATATCTAATGACCGGAGGAAAGTATTATGTGGCGGATATGGGACTGCGATATTATCTTTTGGGTTCTAAAAGCGCTGACCGTGGACATATCCTTGAAAATGTGGTATATCTTGAGCTTTTGCGAAGAGGATATGAGGTGCATATCGGAAAGATGGGAAGCGCGGAAGTTGATTTTATCGCAATAAATGATGAAGGAACAGAATATTATCAGGTGGCATATACGGTTATGGATGATGAAGCGCTTAAACGTGAGTTAAAACCGCTTGACAGTATATCAGATCATAATCCGAAGTATCTTTTGACAATGGATAATGAACCTCTGACATCTCACAACGGAATTAAGCAAATAAATGTTTTAGATTGGCTTCTAAAATAGTCAAAATAACTATAGGCAAGCATAATATGCACGGAGCGCCGAGTCGACGCTCCCTACACACGAATTGGATGTCGTATTCGCCCGATTATAAACTTTGGCGAATACATAAATCACCACGTTCGTAGGGAACGACGACCCCGGCGTTCCGTGCACGGTAATGGTTGACACCAAACCCATATCATATGGCGGAAACCGTAAATTTAGCACGGAGCGCCGAGGATGCGTATTCATATGAATGGCATTGCATAATGTGGTTACAATTACTTTTCCCTGCCAACACACACTGCGTGTGCGGCCATGGTCGACGCTCCCTACACACGAATTGGGCGCATTTTTTGTGTATATAATATATGCTCATTCTTTTTATTCATTTTTTTGGGAAATATTCGTAAAAACTAATTAACTATTGACTTTTTGGTAATTTTGTATTATAATCAAACTGTTTACTATGGAAAAAAATTAAAAATATTAATACATAAATGGGGGAAGAAATTTATGAAGAGACGATTGCTAAGCCTGTTTTTGGCTATTGCAATGATCGCGACAATGGTCGTTTCAGTGCCATTGACGTCATTCGCAGGTGCAACCGGTACTGCTGCCGATGAGTTCACTGACTTTAAGTTGGTTCGCGATACTACCGCAGATACCGAAGGCGATGATGGTGTATATGGTTATACGCTGACCTTTACTCAGTCGGGATATACTCCGGCAATTACAAGAATGATGATTCTTGACTCTGCAGCTAATGATTATGTTGGCTTGGAGGAAACCACAAATGCTACTGATTTCGGTGCAGTCTTTGAAGTAGGCGGCGGAATAGAGTATGCTTTATATGGTGAAATTATGGATCCTAACCGTCTTGATGGCGGCAAAGTAATTGTAGGCGGAACGAACACATTTAATTTCACGATGCCTAAAGCTAGATGTAAGGATGCAGGCACGGAGATTTTAGTATTTATTAATTCAGACAATGAAACAATACCTTACATGGTTCCGGCTTTCAATATTGACACTAATGGTTCTGTGCTTGAGCCGCAGGCGAAGATTATCTTCAATATGGGCACAGGTAGCTTGAAGGATGCTGATAGTAATGACGTTGCTTCGGTTAGCATACCTGCGGGTACGATTGGCGTTGATGACATTGCTGCTGCTATTGAGGCGAAGAAAGGTAAGTTTGCAGCTCAGGATTCTGATAACTATAAGTTCGGCGGTTGGTCTGAGACAAACGGCGGCACGGCTGTTGACAGTGATACTTGGTCAAAGACACTTGCTGAGAATGAAGAATTAACTCTCTACGCTACTTGGACCGAAAAGAGTACAATCAGTGCAGGTGATATTACTATTGATCCTACATCGGTTAACTTCAATAATAATAATCAGAAGCCTACACTTAAGATTGGATCTTCTCTTACAGGTGTTACAGCTGATGATATTACACTTAAGTATAACGGTTCTGAGTCGGCAAGCGGCAAGAAGGACGCTGCGACTTATGCAGTAACGGCGGATATCGCTTCGACTGCTAATTATAAGCCGTATACAGGCTATGACCTTGGCAACTGGACGATTAAGTCGGTTGATTACACAATCGGTACTGTTACAAAGACAGTTAACGAGGGTGACACATTCACAGATAATAAGACAACAATTGATAACGCTACGGCAGGCATTATTAAGGATTTAGCCGGAAATAATGTTGCGGGTACCATCACCATTACAGGTGTTACAAGCCCGGCTGCAAGTGACCAGAGTAATCTTTCTTGGTCGTTTGCTCCGACTACAGCTGACAGCAACTATAATGCGGCAAGCGGTAATAACGCAAGCATTGTTGTAACGCAGAAGACAGTAGTTACACCGTCATTCGGCGGAACTAAGTCTACTTATGACGGTGCGGCGATTGACAACACTGATGTTAATGCTTCTATCGCTCAGTCGGGTGATAAGACATTCGTATACGGTACAGACTTTAAGCTGCAGTACAGCGATGACGGAGCAAACTTCAGTGATACAGCTCCGGTGGATGCCGATACGTATACTGTAAAGATTGTTCTTATAGGCGATGCTGCAGATAGCTATAAGATTACATCGGGCGATACAGCGTCATTTACGATTGAGCCGAAGACAGTTACACTTACTGCTGTTAAGTTCAGCAAGACTTATGACGGCACAACAGTCGCTGCAACTCTCGAAGACGATTCGGCATTCGATATCTCGAAGCTTACAGTTAACGGAGAAACAGGCGTAAATGTTGTGGCAGACGGCGCTCTTACAGCAACTTACAACAGTAAGGATGTTGAGGATGCAAACGAAGTAACAATTACAGGCGTTAAGCTTAGCAGTGCAAACTATAAATTAGACGCAGACGCGCTCAAGATGGCAGGTACAATTAAGCCGATTGAGCTTACAGCGACATACAAGGGTGATGAGTCAACAAGCACAAAGGCTAAGACCTACGGTGATACAATTGCTTCAATTGACGGTGCAAATGACTTTGATATCACAGGCACATTTGCAGCCGGCGACAGCGCAGCGACAATTCTTAACGGAGTAACATACGCAAGCACAGGAACCGCAGCGACAGCAAATGTTGGCGAGTATAATATCACAGCCGACACCACGGCGATGAGCAAGAACTACACGCTCACAGTTGACGGTAAGATTAAGGTTACACCGAAGACTATAACACTTACAGTTACACCTAAGACCGGTCTTAAGTACAAGGTTGCGGCTTACGATGCAAACGCAGTTGTTGACGTAGCAGCTGACGGTCTTGTAAACGGCGACAGTGCAAGCTACGCTTACACAGTTAAGGACGGCGCGGAGATTAAGAACGCGAATACTTATGAAGTTACGGTTGGTCTTGCTGTAGCTATGACGAATTACACAGCTGAAGCTGTTAAGACAAACGTTGAAATCGCTAAGGCTGATTACACCAAGGGCGCAGACGTTAAGGGCAGCGCTGCTATCGGCGACAAGATTAACGGCATCACAATTCCGGGTGACGTAATCGGCGCAGACGGCAATAAGGTAACAGGTACATTCACAATCACCGCTGACGACTCAATAGTTGCAGAGGCTGATCAGGAATATAAGAACTTAAGCTACACCTTCGCTACAGATGCTGCAGATAAGGATAACTACAACCCGTACTCGGGTAACGATGGTTACATCAAGGCAAGCTCAAAGACACCTGTTTCGGTAACTATCGCAGTTGACCCGGTTATTCCGGTAGGTCAGCCTGTAGAGGTTAATGTAAATGCAGGAGAGCTCAGCAATACAGATTATAAGGTAGAGTATAAGGCTGAGGATTCAGAGGCTTGGACAGAAACAGTTCCGACAGAGCCCGCTAAGTATGAAGTACGCGTTGTACTCACACCTGAGGCTGATAAGAAGTATGTTCTCCAGGGCACAGCTTCTACAACCTTTGAGATTGTCGACAAGTTCACAATTACTTACGAGCAGGGTCACTTTGCGGGCGCAGAGCTCACAGATACAGACCTCGTTAAGGCAGTTGAGAACGGAAAGACTCTTAACCTTGACGGTAAGGTATTCGGCAATGCAGGTGACTTCAAGCAGGTTGGCTGGTACGACAAGGCAACAGGTCAGCTCGTTTCGGGTGATATCACCGTAACAGCTTCGATGACATTCGTTGCAGCTTGGGAGTACAAGGTAAACGTTGTTGAGATGAAGCAGGACGGTTCAGCTAAGGAGCCGGTTGAAGTAACATTCACCGACAGCTTCGACTCTGTACCGGTTGCAAGTCCGGCAGTTTCGATAAATGCAGACCCGGCGGCAGAAGGCTTTGTATTCACAAAGTGGACAGCTGCAGTTCAGGAAGGCGCAACAGGTCTTGCTGAGGGTACTATAGCTGCTCCGGCAGAGCTTTCGACATCATACACAGCTGCTGCAAGCGGCACATATCCGATAAGCGGTACGGTTGTACTTACGCCGAATTATAAGGGCGCACCGGTTGACCTCACCGCAAAGAAGCCTTCACACGGTAAGTACAGCGTTGTTGTAGACGGCGTTACAACCGAGGTTCAGGCTGAGGATAAGGTTATAGCTGTTGACGGCGGCGCAACTGTTGAAGTAATTCCGACAGCTGATGCTGGATACAAAGTATCTACAATTAAGTACGGTACAAAGAAACTTGCTGCGGATGAGAACGGTAAGTATACATTTACAATGCCGACTGAACCGACAAAGCTTACTGTATCGTTCAGTTCTACCACCGGCGGCAGCACAGGCGGCGGTAACAGCGGCCTCAGCACAGGCGGCGGTAGCCCGGCAACACCTAAGCCGTCAGCATCTGCTTCACCTGAACCGTCAGCATCGGTAGAACCTGCACCGTCAGGACAGCCGGGAGTTTCGACCGGTAAGCACGACGCTTATGTATACGGTTATCCGGATGGTTCGTTTAAGGCAGAAAACGGCATCACACGTGCTGAAACAGCGGCTATATTCGCTCGTGCACTCACAGATTATGTTGAGGGTACAGCATATACTGGCAGCTACAGCGACGTTGCGGACGATTGGTACACGAATTATGTGAACTTCCTCTCAACCCGCGGTGTAATCACAGGTTACGAGGACGGCACATTCCGCCCGGACAACAACATTACAAGACGTGAGTTCACAGCGATGATCACTCGTCTCGGTGAAGTTCTTGAGGCTAACGGCACAGGCTTCCCGGATGTTGCTGACACAGACTGGGCAGCTGATAACATCTACACAGCGGCTGTAAAGGGTCTTGTAAACGGTTATGAGGACGGCACATTCCGCCCGGATAACAACATCACCCGTGCAGAAGCAGTTAAGATTGTTAACGCTTACCTCGGACGCGGCACAGATGCTCCGGGTCTTGCAAACGCGGATTACACAACATTCCCGGATGTAACGACCAGTCACTGGGCATACTTCGAGATTATCGAGGCTGCAAATGATCATACATTTACAGAAGGTACAAAACCCGAAGTTTGGACCAGATAATTGGAAAATAACAAGGGCCGCGGCATTTGCCGCGGCTCTTTTGCGTGCCAAAAGCTCATTTTCGCTTGACGCGAGGGGGATATTAGTGTATAATAAAAATCAAACTATATTTATTTAGACTTTTAATGAAAGGCGGCTGGTATTATGCAGAATTTTAATATTGATGGCTTTGACGGCAACCTTGATGAATATATTGACTTAATCCGCAGGCAAAACTCGCGGTGGAATATGATTCCGTCGTATCTGTACTCGCAGTTCGGTGTAAAGCGCGGTCTGAGAAATGCGGACGGTACCGGTGTTTTGGCGGGACTTACATCAATCGGTGAGGTTCACGGCTATGTAATCGACGAGGGCGCGAAGTCGCCTGTCGAGGGTAAGCTTAGATATCGCGGTATTGACGTTGAGGATATTGTTGCGAACTGCCGCGCTGAGAAGCGGTTCGGTTTTGAGGAAGCTGCGTTTTTGCTTATGTTCGGTTTTCTTCCGACAAAAGGTCTTTTAGATGAGTTTAAAAAGGATCTTTCGCGCTACAGACAGCTTCCGAAGGAATTCACAGAGGATATGATTTTAAAAGCGCCGAGTAATAATATTATGAACAAGCTTGCAAGAAGCGTTCTTGCGCTTTATTCGTATGACGACAATCCGGATGATATTTCTGTACCTAACTTATTAAAGCAGAGCCTTTCGCTTATCGCGCGTTTCCCGGTGCTTATTGCAAATTCATATGCTTGTAAGAGGCACTATTTTGATAATCAGAGCCTGATACTGCATAATCCGGTACCCGAATACTCAACGGCGCAGAACTTTTTGCACCTTATAAGACCGGATAATAAGTTCAGCGAGCTTGAGGCAGAAATACTTGACTTGACACTTATTCTTCAAGCTGAGCACGGTGGAGGTAATAACTCTGCGTTTGCCGTTCACGTTCTGTCATCAACGGGCACAGATACATATTCGGCGATTGCGGCAGCAGTTGGTTCGCTTAAGGGACCGAAACACGGCGGCGCAAACGACAAGATGATGTCGCAGATGAACGAAATTAAGGCAAATGTCGAAAATTGGGAAGACAGAGACGAGATTTACGAATATCTCAAAAAGATACTGCGTAAGGAGGCAGGCGATGGCAAGGGACTGATTTACGGTCTCGGTCACGCTGTTTATACGATTTCAGACCCGAGAGCGGTAATTCTTAAGGAGAGAGCCGCGTACCTTGCGAAGCAGACAGGGCACGAGAAGGAGTTTGCATTGTATTCGGCAATTGAGGAACTCGGTCCGATTGCTTTTAAGGAAATTAAGGGCGTTGAGAAGCCGATATGTGCAAATATTGATTTTTATTCGGGATTTGTATATCAGATGCTCGGTATTCCGCAGGAGCTGTTTACGCCGATTTTTGCTATGGCGAGAATTGTTGGCTGGTGTGCGCACCGCATTGAGGAGATTACGACGAGCAACAGAATTATAAGACCGGCGTATAAGAGCGCAGTCAAGAGACTTTCGTACACGCCGATAGATAAGCGCAAGATGCTTACAATTGAGGATATAGAGGCGTCTACAGTGGATAATACCGAGCGTATAAAGCTTACCGGTGCAGAAGAAACGGTTGATTAGTAATACAAAAAAATACACAGCGTAAGATGAAACGCTGTGTATTTTTTGTCTAATCCCTAATCTCTATATTTACGCCTAGTGAGCGTAGTTTTTCAGGAAAGTTTTCGTAGCCGCGCTCGATGTGCTTAATATCGTGTATTTCGCTTGTGCCGCTTGCTTTTATTGCCGCAACCGTAAGCGCTGCACCTGCGCGAAGATCTGTTGCTTTTACGCTTGCGCCCGAGAGCTTACTTACGCCCTCGATAAACGCGGCATTGCCCTCGGTTTTGATTTTTGCACCCATACGGCAAAGCTCGGGAATGTGAGCGAAGCGGTTTTCAAAAATTGTTTCGACAACCATACCGCTGCCGTCTGATACGCTGAGGAGTGACATAATCTGAGCCTGAAGGTCTGTCGGAAAGCCAGGATACGGCATTGTCTTTATATCAACCGCTTTTGGCCGCCCGCCGGGTTTAAGACGGATGATATTGTCATTTATATCACAGTCAAAGCCCATTTCGCTAAGCTTGGCAAGCAGTGGTTTTAAGTGCTCGGGATTTGCACCGCACAGGCATATATCTCCGCCTGATGCTGCGCCGCAAATCAAGAAGGTTCCCGCTTCAATTCGGTCTGGGATAACTTTGTGATTTGCGCCGCGGAGCAGCGGTACGCCTTTTACCGTTACCGTATCGGTGCCGTCACCGCATATATCGCCGCCCATTTCGCGAAGAAAATTTGATAGGTCAACGATTTCGGGTTCAGTGGCAGCGTTTTCGATAATCGTTGTGCCATTCGCGAGACACGCGGCAATTATTATATTTTCGGTCGCTCCGACACTTGGAAAATCTAGGTAGATTTTGGCACCTTTAAGACCGTCCTTGCAGCTTAGCTCAACATAGCCGTGACCTTGTCTGATTTTTGCGCCCATCGCGGAGAAACCTTTAAGATGCAGGTCAATCGGACGCGCGCCTATCTTGCAGCCGCCGGGAAGCGGCAGGCGAACATGGCCGAACCGCGCGAGTAGAGGAGACATAACCGTGACCGAGCCGCGGAGCTTTGAAAATAGTTCATAGCAGTTCGGCTTTCTTTTTCCGGGTTTTACAAGATTAATCTGAACAGATCCGTTTTCGCTCCGTTCGGAATTGCCGCCGATTGAGCTTATTATTTTGAGCATTGTTTCGGTGTCCGAGAGGACGGGAATATTTTCTATTACCGATGTCTCGTCTGTGAGCATTGCAGCTGCCATAATCGGCAGAGCGGCATTTTTTGAGCCGCTTATGCTGACCGAGCCGTTTAGGGCTTTGTTTGTTCCGCTAATAACATATTTTGACATATCATCCGTACCTTTCAATTTTTATGCTGTTGTTCTCTATTCTGCTTCAGCCGGCGAAGGCGTGCTTTCAGTCGGTGCTGATGCTGTGCAGTTTGGTGTCAGCGCGAGTATCGGTACATAGGTTTTTGCTGTTATAAACAGACCTATAAAAAGCGCTGCTGCTGTTATTTTCAGAGTTTTCATAAATTTCCTCCAAATATTTTAATATTATTTTGGATTTTCCGCCACAATAATATTTTGGACACATCACGTCTTTTTATTACTTGAAATATTTTTAATTTAAAAACATAAATTATTTCCATTGACAATAATCGCGTTTAAGTATAAAATATATAAAGTATGATTTAATATTTTTGTTTGGAGAATTGTATGGTACATATTTTTGTCGATTTTGAAATGAACAGCATCGCTAAAGAACTGTTTGACAAAATTCAGAATTGTCATATGGAGATTATAGAAATCGGTGCTGTTGCGCTTGATGACAATATGAGCGAGATTGGCAGCTACAAAAGATATATCAAGCCGCAGTATAATGATCATATTATGCCGCGCTACGTTGAGCTTACCGGAATTAACGACCGTACCGTTAAGGATGCGGAGAATTTTACCAATCAGTTTTTTGACTTTTTAAAGTGGTGCGGCTCATTTGAAGGCAAGTTCGGATATCAGATGTATTCGTGGAGCAAGTGTGACCGCGACCAGCTAAAGCGTGAGCTTAAGCAGAAGAAGGTTGTCGGCAGAAACCGTGCGGACGTGAAATGGATGCTTGGACATTGGCGGGATTATCAAAAGGAATTCAGTATGCTGCTTGGTATAGGCCATCCGTTTTCGCTCGATAAGGCGGTTGATTTGGTCGGATGCAGCTTTGTCGGGAGGATGCACGACGCTCTCTGCGACGCACGGAATACCTCGCGTTTGTTTATCTCCGCTAATGATGAGAATTTTAAAGAGCGTTTAGAGCAGATAAAGGAAGTTTTAAGAAAAGAGGAAGAGGAAAAAGCAAAAAGTAAAAAGCTGATTGATAGCGGTGAAAATGTAAAAAATGTAAATTTAGATAAAATTTAAAAAGGCTCCCGGGGGGAAGCCTTTTTTGCTAATTGCTGTTTGCGACAATTTTATCTATTATGTTTTGCGGCGCTTCCTGATATCTGTCAAATTCAAATTCAAAATCGCCATGCGCCTGCGTCATTGAGCGTAAATCCGAAGCGTAAGTATGCATTTCTGCCATCGGAATTTCGCCTTCAATCATTGTCATTCCGTCACCTATCGGTTCCATACCGAGCATTTGACCGCGGCGCTTGTTGATATCGCCTATTATGTCGCCGGTGTAGCTGTCGGGCGCGTAGACTTTTAAGTGACCTATTGGCTCCAATATAACAGGTGACGCCTGCGGTATACCCGCCTTGTATGCGAGGTTGGCCGCCATCTTAAACGCCATTTCGGATGAGTCAACATCGTGGTACGAGCCGTCAACCAATGTCGCTTTAAGTCCTACCATCGGGAAGCCGCCGAGTACACCATGCTCCATCGCCTCCAACAGGCCCTTCTCGACTGCAGGGAAATAGCCCTTCGGAACGCTGCCGCCGAAAATCTTTTCTTCAAAAACAAGTCCTTCGGCATCTGTCGGTTCAAATTCAATCCATACGTGACCGTACTGACCGTGACCGCCGGACTGCTTCTTGTGTTTACCTTCGGCTTTAACTTTTTTGCGTATTGTTTCACGATACGGAACCTTGGGTTCTTCAAACGAGATATCAACACCGAATTTGTTTTTAAGCTTTGACACTATAACGTCTATATGCTGGTCGCCGAGACCCTTCAAGATTTGCTGGCGCGTCTCTTTGTTTGTCTCAAACGCGAAGGTTTTATCCTCATCCATAAGCTTTATCAGACCTTGAGCAATCTTATCATCGTCGCCCTTCTGCTTTGGCACAACGGCGAGTTCCATATTAGGCTTTGAGAACTTGATGCCTTCAATCTGAAGCGGATTTGTAAGACCGCTGAGTGTGTCGCCTGTTTTCGTTTTGGAAAGCTTTGTGACCGTGCCGATATCGCCTGCGACAAGCTGACTGACCTCAATTTGCTTTTTGCCGATCATTGTGTAAATCTTACCTATTTTCTCGTTCGTGTCGCGGTTCATATTGTATACTGTTGTGTCGGGGGTCATTATGCCCGAAAATACCTTAAAGTACGACAGCTTGCCGACATACGGGTCAGCGACTGTCTTAAATATCAGTGCACTGAGCGGGTCGCTGCTGATGACCTTAATATTTGATTCCGAACCGTCTTTTTTCTTTGCGGTAAAGAATTCATCGTTTGCATTGGGAGCCGGGAAGTATGCATTTATCGCGTTCATAAGCGATGGGATACCGAGATTGTGGTATGCGCTTCCGCAAAGAACAGGTACTATGTCGCCTTCGGCTACTCCTTGACGCAGTGCCAAGTACATTTCGGGGAGAGTAAATTCCTCACCTGAGAAGTATTTTTCCATAAGTTCTTCGGACTGCTCAGCAACAGCTTCTTTAATCATTTCGCGAAGCGGCTCGAGTTCATCTTCGATGCCTTCCGGCATTTCACCAGTTATTGTACGGTTACCGTCAAAAATTCGTGCTTCCTGCTCAACAACGTTTATAAAGCCTATAATTTTGTCTCCGTCCTTGAGCGGCAGCTGGAAGGGGGCAATTTTCTTGCCGTATTTTTCTTTAAGCTGCTCCAATACCTTTTGGTAATTTACGCGCTCATCATCAACTTTATTTATAAAGAACATTCTTGGAATTTTGCGTTCTTCACAGTATTTCCACGCCTTTTCTGCGCCGACTGTAAGACCCGATTTGCCCGATAGAACGATAAGAGCTGCATCGGACACGCGAAGCGCCTGCTGAACCTCACCGACAAAGTCAAAATATCCGGGTGTGTCGATTATGTTAAATTTGCTTCCGTTCCACTCGCACGCAGCGACTGCCGCCGATATGGAAAACTTTCTCTTAATTTCTTCCGGGTCAAAGTCCATAACAGTCGTTCCGTCCTGAGTTCTGCCCAGTCTGTCAATATGGCCTGCGGTGTAGAGCATCGCCTCAACAAGGCTGGTTTTACCCGAGTTGCCGTGACCGAGCATACAGAAGTTCTTGATTTTAGATGTCTCGTACAGTTTCAAAAGTCAACCCTCCAATGGTTAAATATTTGTTTAAACGCCGACGCCAAATAGGCGCCCCTAATATTTTAATTCTAACGTATTTTTAAAAAATAATCAACCGAATAATATACAATATTTTTGCTTAAAATTATGCAAATTGCATAAATATATCTATGTTGCAATAATTATGCAATTGTTGTATAATTGAAGTACTAAATATTAAGGAGTTACATATTTATGAAGGAATATACCGATGAGCAGTACAGAGCGTTGTATGATGAAATACAGGAGATTGACTTCGCAGAGATAAAGCTTGAAAATGAGTGCGAGGAGAGGGTATGCAGTGACTTAAACCTCTGGGACGGCAGAAACACAAAATTTGGGTATGCCGACGTCTCATGGTCAAGTTCCGACCCTGCGTCAGTGGCGACTTCGGGCGCGGTTGTGTGCGGCGGCGAGAAAAAGATAGTCACGGTAACCGCGCACTTTTCGTACCAGGATTACCCCGATGTAAGCATTGACAAGGAGTTTGTACTGACGGTCTTGAAGGGCAGCGGGGTCAGACAGGCGGCTGATGATAAAAAATTTGACCGCAGCGGCAGAATGGCGGTCTTTGTTATAGGCGACTCAACAGCAAGCCCGTATCCGCACAGCGGTGAGAATAATCGTTTCCCTCAGACGGGCTGGGCGCAGTATTTCGATAAGTTCTTTAAACATGATAAGGCTGTTGCCGTAGATATTGCAATGAGCGGCAGAAGCGCGAAGAGCTATATGACAGAGGATAATTTTAAGTTTTTTAAGGGAAATATTCAAAAAGGCGACTATCTTATAGTACAGTTCGGGCATAATGACTCAAAGGCTCAGGACCCTAACAGGTATGCGCCCGCGGATGGCAGAATTGATGAAGAAGGCTCGTATAAGAACCTTATGTCGGTTTATATAAATATAGCTAAAGAAGTGGGAGCGGTTCCGATAATTGCGACTTCGGTAAGCCGCAGAAAATTGTCGGATGAGAGTCTTGAGGAATATGTAAGCGCAGCAAAGGAACTCGGAGCCGAGCTTGGCGTGCCGGTGCTTGATATTTACAGGCGCTCAAACGACTGGATTAATGCGGTCGGGCTTGAAGAAGCAAAGAGTATCTACAAGATAATCAAGCCGCACGATGAGCGTTTTATGTATAATCCGGAGTTTTTAAACTCGCAGTTTTACGAGTGCGGCGACAGCGATGATACGCACCTTAATATTTTCGGCGCTGACAAAGTTGCGGGCTGGGTTATTGACGAAATAAAAGAAAAGGTTCCGGAGCTTGCTGAGCTTATTGGATAGAAAAAGGAGCACCGTTCGTCCCCTTCACATAAGGAAGTGGAGGGGACGAGGGTGGCTCTGACAAATTACGGTATAGTCTTTCATGGCTACGCCGTTTTTTGTTCCTTCGCACGTTTCTGCTTCAAGCGTTCTTGGAACATTTCTTCATATTCTTCAGCGGATGGGGCGTTGATAATCTCGACACCGTTATAGTAGATGTCAATGGGATATACTGTCTTTCCATTTATGACCTGTTTCTTTGACACCATGATATAGTCAATAAATTCGTTGACAATGGCAGGCGTAAGTTCTTTGATTTCTGTGTACCGTTTGACTTTCTCCACAAAGGTTGACACATTTGCAATCTTATCGTCCTGCATTTCTATATCGGCTTTTAATTGAGAAAGCATTTCTTTCAATGTTTTCTGCTCGGCTTCATAGCTTGCCGACATAATCGAAAATCGCTCATCACTCAATTTACCCGATACATTGTCCTCGTAAATCCGCTGAAATAATACATCAAGTTCAGCAATACGTTTTTCGGATTTGGCTAACTCACACCGTTTCTTGCCAAGCTCCTTTTTCTGTTCCTCACTTGACTTATCAAGCTGCTCCTGCACAAACTGTTTCTCAAACGCCTGCACATAGAATAGAACACGCTGTAAACTCTCAAGCACCAGAGTATAAACAACCTTTTCACGAATATAATGTGCGGTGCAATTTACTGTACTCTTACGGTAGTTAGAGCAGAAGAAATATGCCTGTTCTCGGCTGTAATTGTTCGTCACGCTGTAATACAGTTTTTCGCCGCAATCGCCGCAATATAGCAATCCAGAAAAAATACTGACCTCACCTGTGCGGTTTGGTCTGCGTTTATGACTTCGGAGTTCCTGCACAAGTTCCCAAGTTTCAGTATCAATGATAGCTTCATGCGTATTTTCAAAGACTTTCCATTCTTCTTTTGGTCTGTGAATTTTGGTCTTATCTTTGAAAGAACGGGTAGTGGAGCGAAAATTGACCGTATGACCGCAATATTCAAGCCGTTCCAGAATATCTGCAACTGTCCTTGCTGCCCATTTATGTGGTATGGCAGGAAGCGCAGAGGTCTTTCTCCCCTGTGCCTGCCAATGCTCTGTAGGCGTTGGAACACCCTCTGAAAAGAGGATATTTGCAATTTGTGTCGGTCCGTATCCCTCGACACACAAACGGAATATCCTGCGTACAATCTCAGCGGCCTGCTCATCAATCAGCCAATGGGAGAGCTCGGCTTCGTTTTTCTTATAGCCATAGGGGATAACTGTTGTTAGCGGCTTACCCGACATACCTTTGTTCTGAAATACTGCCCGCACTTTCTTTGAAGTATTCTTAGCGTGCATTTCATTAAACCAGTCTTGTACTGGAAGAAAATCGCTTAATCCGTCTTTGGTGTCGATATTATCCATAATGGCAATATACCGAATACCCAGACGGACAAAATCTTCCTCTAATAACTGACCGACAACAAGACGGTTTCTGCCAAGCCTTGAATGGTCTTTGACAATAATCGTTTCGACCTTTCCTGCTTCGGCAAGCTCCATTAATTCTATAAAAGCAGGTCTTGTAAAGCTAACGCCAGAATACCCGTCATCCACGAAAAACTGTGGATTCTGAAATCCGTTATCTTTTGCGTACTTGCTGACAATAGATTTTTGGTTAGTAATGCTGTTGCTCTCTCCTTGCAGCATATCATCACGGCTAAGCCTGCAATAGAGAGCTGTGATTTTTTCTGACTGTCTATTCAACTTAAACTCCTTTCCGACAGTCGGATATGATTTTTGTAGTGATGCTATTTTACCATATCTACCGTCTTACCTCAACGCTTTAAAGTGCGAATTCAGAATATTTTTATACTTCATTGTTCAATATCCGATTGACCTTGCTTACCATATCTTCCTTTTGCTTTTTGTCAAAATGGGTGCGGACAACATAATAGATTCCGTCAAATTCCTTTACAAAATCCAATTCTTTTGGCTTGGAAATTTGTTCAAAAAAGGCAAATCTTTTTTCCTTTGGTAATTCAGAAAGCATATCGTAAATACTGTCGATTGCTTCTCGAATAGTTAAATCTTCAATGATTTCGTTCTGACCGCTCATAATTCAATCCTTTCTCAATATCAGGCACAGAGATAATTTTTCATCTGTGCCTTTATCTTTTCTCTTGCGATAATGACAGACCGCCTTACCGCCTGCGGTGTGCAATGCTCCATTGCTCCAATCTGATAGTAGTTCAAATCATATTCGTGATAGAGCAAAAAACGCCGTTTTTGTATTTCGGGCAGGGTAGCTATCGTCTTGTGCAATAGTTCGGAGAGTTCAGCTTCCATAATAAGCTCCTCAACGCCTTTTGGCTTAAATACTGCCCGCCTGTTCAGCGTTTCCTCATAGACCTCGTTATGCTCTTTATGCCTTTGGTCGGATTGCTGTAAGTTGCGTTTTTTCCGTTCCAACTGCCGAAACTCAAAATACAATGTTTCCGATACTTCCAAATCCTGAAATTCTCCTGTGCTGTCCGTAAAGCTGATGTAATAATGGGTAATTCTTTGAACGCTTTCTTCTCGGAGTGTGTATGCTTTGTCTAAGAAAGTCAACTGTCTTTCCTCCTGCTATAAAAATTGGGCGAGAGGTTTTTGACCTCTCACCCAATAGCCCATAGGAAAGTGTGATTTTAGAGTTACTTCTTGAATTGCCGCAGCTTTTTCCGAAGGTGGTCTAACCTTGCGTAAATCGCCCCTGTTGTCAAATGGACGATGGGAGCAATCTCCTTTGTGGAATAGCCCTGCATTTTCAGCAGGACGATTTGAAGGGTACGCTTGTCCACCGTAAGTAATGCCCGATACAAATTTTCGTTTTCAATCTCATTCAGTAATTCCGCAACGGTCTTTACATCTACAAATGGCTCGACCTCCGCCATTCCCTCAAGGTATTCTCCGAAATCGCTTGTCCAACGGTAAAACCGTCTGTTGGAATTAAACTCTGCTCGGTCATAAGTACGGATTTCATCAAAGGTGCTTTCGTCAACGCCGCACTTGCGTAAAACTGTTTCCTCGGCTGCTTTCCAGATACGCCATTTGCGTTCTTCCCGTCCGTGGTTATATGCCATTTTAATTTCCTCCAATCTGAATTTTGAAAACTGTTAAAATCCAGATTGAATGGCGGCGAACGGCAGCGTATAACAGAAACAGTCCTGTGGCGTGTTCCTACAAAAAACGATAAAAGAAAAACCGCAGAGGTTGTCATACCTTTGCGGTTCGTAGCGACAATATTTCTTTTATATAGAGATTTGGCTTCTATATTGAGGATAGAAAGTCCCCTTATAGAAGCGACAATTTTTTTAATAGGGTGTCCTCACTAAGCCATGAGGTTATGTAGAAAGCTGCTGCTTCTGATAAGCAGCAGAGCGGTAGTCTTAGACCAACGCATAAAAAATCCCTCCAAACTCCGAAAACGAAGTCAGAGGGCAATCAAGGCATGGTAAAGCAGCCCACCGAACCTCGTTTTTTTTATTCGGTGGGCTTGTCCTGCCTGTGCAATATAAAAGAATAGAGCTGATGATCTGTGAGATTTCATTCTCACAAGTTCATCGGCTCTGCGTCTGTGCGTCTGGCTCTCTGGCAACTTTAGATAATGTAGCTTTAATTGCTCCTTTGGCGTGAATACGAACGACACTAACTTCATCATGTGTTGCCATATAATTCAGTTTCTCTAAGTATGGTCGTACAAACTCTGGTTTTCGTTTTCCCAATACCCGAAACATTTCTGGAGCTTCTATTCGAACCCTTTCGTTTTTATCGTTAAGCAGCTCTGCAAATATCGGCAAATACTCCTCATATACTGTTGGTGTATTTGTCGCAATATTTTCGGAAGCCCAAATAAAACTTAACCTCACATTAGGGTTTTCATCTCTTGCCAATATAAATAGTTTCTTCAAATAAGGAGCAACAAGGTTGTAGTCTGCTCTGCCTATTCGTCCTAAAGCATTCGCAGAACGCTCTCTTAACAAGTCATTTTCTGAAACAATAAAGGAAGCAATACTTTTTGTATATGGTGCGATTTCCTGCGGATACATCAATCCCATCTCTCCCAAAAGCCACATTGCTTTAGCTGTTATTTTAGGAGACTGATTTTCAAGCAAAGAAGCTACATAGGGGATATTTTGTTTCCATAGTGTCTTATCATTTGTAAGTTTGCCGAGTTCACGATATAGTTTTTCGTCCATAAGCGCCGTTTCACCTTTCTTTTCTATTCGCTCTCGATAACACAATAAATAAAACTACAGTAATTATGCACAATGTAACGATGCTTGCGATTGTTGATGATAGTTCCATTACTGGGAACTGTTCAAACTTTAATACATAAGTTACAAAGGCATTGGGGAGATTTACTAAATATGCGACAATTAGGTTGCTTCCAGAGAGCTTATAAGCAACAGCAAATCCAACTCCAACAGCAAATAATAATAGAATATCGCCCAATGTACGAAATCCAGGATAACCTATATGGTACAAGGAAAACATTAGCCCCGAAACAAGAATTGCAGGCAATGCTCCGAAATCTTTTTCAAATTTGCTTTGAATAAATCCACGGAACAAAAATTCTTCAAAAAATGTTGTCATAATTAACGGGATAACTCCAACAGGAAGCAAATCCCATGGAATTGTTTCACCGTTCACGACAATCGGAATAAGCTGTCCGCCAACAGAAAAGACAACAAATATACTTAAAACTATAATCTGTTTTTTGCCAACTGCTTTAACTCCGATAAAATCAAACGGATTTTCTTCTTTGCGCAGCAAGAACAGCGGAAGCACAAAGCTGAATACAATTCCATATAAGATATTATAAAATAGGAAGTAGTTTAGTGGATTAGGGTATATGTTCGCAATTCCAACGCAAACAATCAAAATTATCTCTACGGTTGCACATAAAAAGATAGTTTTCAACTTATTCATTTTGCTTTAATCTCCTTCTTTCATTGTGGGTTGATTATTGAGTTCAATTATTTGAAACTTTTTGACTGCAATCAGTGTTTCCTGCTTACATTTCGGGCAGTATAGGGGAAAGTTTTTGAGTTCAGTATCTTCCCGTATCTGTAATCTCGTTTTATTTCCGCAAACAGGGCAGCGTAGCCATTCTGATTTTTTCATCTAACCACCTCTCACTATCTTAGGACAACAGATTATGAATAGCCTTGTAAGCAAGAGGTATATACATACAAAGCAAAGTTAACCATTCCCACAACCCCTCATACCTCAACATAGTATTTTGAAACTGCTCTTTATCTCCCATGATAAAGCAAAAAAAGAATATCAATGCTAAGATAAAGGAGATAACGCATACAACACCGAAAATAAAATTGTCCTGCTTGAATGCCAAAATCCCATTCAACAGCGGGAAAAACAAAAATGTCATAAATCCGATTGCCGTACTTATTCCGTGTATCTTTGAAGCCGCAGTAACAATGTCTTTATTTTCGTTCACATGGAATATGCCTGCAATCAATCCTGCTCCAACTGCAAAAGTCCCGATTGAAATCAACAGTAAAACAGATAGAATTGGGAAATCTATTCTTGCGGTAAGGAAGTAGGCAATCGCTACAAATGTCAGAAAGCCGCCAAGCCATATCAGCCATGTATTATAAATAACACGAACAGGGCTTTGCGGGCTTCCCAACGCACTCATCGCCATCATTTTACTGTTGTATCCGTCATAATGTCGGCTCAGTATCCACGGAAGAAAAAACTCACCAATGATTGTAAGGAGCAAGATTGAATTAAATAATTTACTGGTCATTATTTTGTCCATTTCGGGGTCTCTCCTAATATCGCTCAATTTCTCCATGAAAATTATGTGCTTTTTCCAGTAAGGGACCTTTTGCTCCCATTGTAAAAGCAATATCACTGCTGCGGATAGATAACAGCTCCATTCCAGACTGTAATTCCAAAACTTCCAATGTGCTTTGCGGCAATTTTATAACTCCGTTGCTATCAATACCAAGCCAAGTATATTTACGCCCTTTGTATTGAATAAACTCACCCGCTGAAAGCAGACCATCTCTTAATGCAGGGCAATCCTCCAAAATATGTTTTAACTTTGAACTCGACAGCAACGAATATGTAGTGACGCAAAACCCTCCCATTATTTTACTTCCTGTAAAAATGATAACCTTTCCGTCCTGTGTGGCATTATATTCTGACAATGCCTGTGGAGGAATATGTATTGTTAAATCATCCCTCACAACAGAAAACCCGAATACCAATTTACCGCCTTTGTTAAGTTGTGGCATGAAAACCTCCTTTATCGATCTTTCATTTCTGATTTAGATGTGATACAATAGCAGTATAAATAAAAACTACTCTATATATAGAGTACTGCAATTACAACAAAATGTCAAGGAGGAAGCAGTATGTTATCAAAACCTGCCACAATGCTTTTAGGTCTTATTTATGAAAAACCTCTTAACGCATATGAAATCATCAAACGCTTAAACTATATGAATGTAAAATGGTGGTTCAATATCGCTGATTCAACCGTATATTCTACTTTGAAAACCCTTGAAAAAAAGGAATATATAACAGGCGCAACTGAAAAAGTCGGAAATATGCCAGACCGTACCGTTTATAGCCTTTCAGACAAGGGAAAGTGCGTGTTTCAAGATACTCTTAGCAAATCAATCACACAATTTAACTATGATACAAATATCTTTTCTATTGCCGCCTTTTTTCTGAACACATTCACACCTACCGAGCAACGGGAGCTTTTACAGGAACGCCTTAGTGTTTTACAAAAATATCGTGAAGGAATTGAAAAGCAAGTCAATCCCTTATGGGAAAGAGAAGTTCCCGCCATACATTCGGCGAATGTAAAACGAATGATTGATTTAGTTGATGCAGAAATAACAGGAACAAATCGTATTCTCAAAAATTGCAATAAAGTTTAATAGCTAGAATGAAAGAGCCGATGATCGGTGAGTTACCTCACAAGTTCATCGGCTCTGCGTTCTTTTTGTGTGTGGGGTAGGGGGGATTTCCCTAACAAGCGAATTTGGATAACCAAATTCAGTGCTTGGTAAGACTTGTTGCAATAAATCTTTATATATTCATTATTGCATTCCCAATTATGGATAACAAAGTCTCACGATTTTTTAACACCTCTATCTTTCGTTCATTGGATAAATCATAAGGATATTTAACCGCAAGATTATCCGAAACGACATGTAAATAGGAATATTCTACTCCTGCTTTTCTTGCTGCATATGCCATATGACCTATTTCTGGATCAATAAATGATACATCAGATTTATTTTTTGAAACCCATTCTTTGGTTTCTTGTAATACCGACGGGACTGTTATATGTATTCCCTTCTTCACTTTATTACAAGTAATATTATCAAAAATATTATTCCATTTAATCATTTCGCCATTTGGCAGTATACTACTGTTTCCAGTTGCGATTACCTCATTTGGAACAAAATCATCAACAAGCGTACCAAGTTTACCAGAATATATTATTCTTTTTATTCCTAATTCTGATAAATATGTAACTATACGACCCGCTATTTCTCCCCAAAAAGTATGTTTGCATCCTAAAAGTATTGCCTGTCCTGATTTGATTTTGATTGATTTATATAAAAAGTTTCCATTTCCATGCCAGTTCTTATCCTCTGATAGAAATTCAAGACCTTCAACATAACCCATAATAACGGTATCAACACGGGGAATAAATTTAAGGGTAGACTCTTCTAATGCCTTCCAGCATTCAATTTCTGTAGGTAATTGGTAGCAAATATTTATGTTTTTATCATACATACGCATATATGATTTGATTATATTACTAAAATGGAAAATATAATCAATACCTGGAAAACAATCTAATTCTGCATTTATCCCATTAAGAGTTACAGTTGGTCTCATGTAATTAAATAATTTATTTCCTTTTTCAATAGACGATATATTATTGTTTCGATTAAAGCATCCTATAATATTTATATTTTTTATATTCTCCGATTTTAGTAAAGGATGGACTTTTAAGTCTAAATAGCCGCCATATAGAGAATTCCCCATTGAATGTTCAGTAGCTAAAGTCTCAATTGGTTTGAAATAATTATTTTCATTGGGAAAAGGGTAGTTATACATAATAATCCCTCCTTAAATTTTTATATTGTTCCAACTGCAATGTTATCACATCGTTGATTTATTTTCCAGTTTGAATTGTTAATAGCAATACATTATGCATGACAATAATTTACTTTAACAGCACATTAACTCATTTAAAATAATTTCTTCTGTCTGTTGTCTAATACAATTTAATTTCAATATCCATTCTATAGGATTATTATTCTTTAATGTTTCTGTAATTCCTTTTTCTTGTTTCATCTGCTCAACAATCCGAAAAAAACGCTCTTGTGCTTGGTTGTCAATTTTAACAAGATATTCATTAAGTTTCCTACTTGTAAGCAAGTCTGTGTAAGTCACTCTACGGTAATGCTGTAGAAAATATAAATGACGTTGTCCATAAATATCAATTTCAAAATTTCCTGTGTCTGGCATTTTAAGATTAGGAATTAAGTAATTGCTTTCTTTTCGGTATGTCCCGCCAAATTGTTCAAATAATTATTTTATTGTAG